>JAQBUX010000016.1 GCA_027623795.1 Chloroflexota bacterium | reverse complement strand
GGCGTAGGTAGAGGAGAGATCAGGCCGGATGACGCGATGGTTAAAACACCACCTTGACGGACGTGACCCCAGACAGTCCGCAGAAATATCGGTCGCCACATCAAGTTTGCCGTTGAGGACGGCGATCATGAAGGCTGCGTAGGTAGCCTCGACCTCAGAGAGAAGATCACCCACTTGCCTTGCACGCTCCACCGCGACTAGTGCCGAGTCCAACTGTTCGATCGCCGTTGGGTCCAGGCCGTGCTGATAAATCTTTGCGAATGCCCGATGAGCGAGGATCTTCGCTTCGAGGCCCGCATCCTGATTCTGTCGTGCGATTTCAAGGGCAGTGTCGAACGATTCCGATCCGCGGACATCATCCGAATCCTGCATGGACACCAACTGCCCGTGCCGAGCAAGTAGACGGCCCGATTGATGCGATCCGACTGGTACGAGTTCGAGCGCTCGTGCACAAAGATCTATGGCGCCGCTTGTCAGGCCGGCGTACGGCGGAATCGGCGTTTCAGCCACCGCAACCGCGGCGTCAATGTCTCCCGCAGCGGCGTGGTATTCGAAGCCAAGACGTAAGTTAGAAAGAGCCTGTTCGATGCGAGCCTGGGCGGCGTAAACGCGACCCAGCCCGGCAAACAACTGGGCCTGAACCGGGGTAGTCGGCCCGCCGTCGATCAAACCAACGGCTCGGTGATAGATGAACTCAGCTTCTTCGTACGCATGACTCGCTATCGCAGCGTCTCCCGCAAGCAATGCGTATCCAAGAAATCGCTCGACACCGAGGATGGCCTGTGCTTCCCCGAAGTGATGAGCAAGTTCTGTGGCGTGCCCGCCTGCCTCTTGTCCGTACGACTGCTCCAGCGTCTCCGCGATGCGGGCGTGGAGCCGGACACGGCGAGTCAGGGACAACTCTCCGGTAAGCGTTTCCTGCATCAACGCGTGGGTGAACTGGTAGTGGCCGACCTCGCCGGATAACTCCTCGATGATCCGGGCGTCCAGCGCCTCGTCTAGCACATCAAGCAGTTGACTATCGGAGATGGGTGTTGCCAAACCGCCACTTGTAGGGACGGCCCTGGGGTCGCCAGCGGACGGGGCAAACTCCGCCGTTTCACCTGCGCCGCCATACAGCGCCCGTAAGGCATCCAGAGTGAAATCGCGACCCACTACAGCCGCCGTGGTCAACACCTCATTGGTTCGTTCAGAGAGGCGATCTAACCTCCGCCCGATGACCTCCCGCACGCCTTCAGGGATGCGGACAGACCAGGTGGAGTCGCCTGAGGCTCGGTTCTCCGCAAGTTCCCCCGATTGCACCAACTCCCGCACCACCTCGGTCACGAAAAGCGGGTTGCCCTCTGTATGCCGGTGTACCGTAGCCGAAAGCTCGGCGGGCGGCTGGATTCCCGCGGCGATCTCGATAAAGCGGGCGATGTCACGCTGGGTGAGACCCCTGAGCAAGACGCGCTCGAACAGCCGTTCACGACTCAGATCTCCGAGTGTGACCGTCAGCGGGTGTCGCCGGTTCAGTTCCATGTCCCGATAGGTCCCGATTACCAGCACGCGGGACTGGCCGATCTCTCTCGCGACGAACTCGAGAAAGGTAAGAGATGGGCCGTCCGACCAGTGCAGGTCATCAAGAACGATTACGAGCGGCCGGGCCTGAGAGGCGGTCTTCAGGAAGCTGGTAATAGAGTCGAACAACCTGAATCGGGCGCTGTCAGGATCGTCCAGTTGAGGCGGCGATTGGAGTTCCGGTAACCGGTCTTTCACGTCTGTGACGATCTCTGCGACCACCGATGCGCTCGATCCCATCTGGCGGCGCAGCTCGTCGGGATCGGTCTCGCGTACGTAGCTCCGTATCGCCTGGACCCAGGGCCAGTAAGGCGGCTGGCCTCCGGTTTCGTAGCAGCGGCCCCAGAGGACCTTCGCGCCGCGCAGCCCGGCGTAGGTAGCCAACTCTTCAGAGATGCGGGTCTTCCCGATGCCCGGTTCGCCCGCAAGCGTCACGAGACGGCCACGGCCGCCGAGGACGTCCTCCAGTGCGGCCTTGAGTTGATCCATCTCCTGCTGGCGGCCCACAAAGACGCCTCCAGCGAGAGAGTCAAGTGAGTTGCTCTCGCGCTCCACCGTCTCACCGCGAGCCGTCAGATCTATGGCGTCCAGCGCGTTGTAGACGTCCTGGGCAGACTCCGGCCTCTCCGACGGAGCTTTGGAGAGCAGGCGCATGATGAGCGCCTCCAGCGGCCTCGGACAATCGCCGTTGTGCCATGTCGGAGCTACCGGCGGCGTGTTGATGTGCTGGCCGATGATGGCGATCTCGTCATCGCCAAGGAACGGCGGCCTCCCGGTCACCATCTCGTAGAGCATGGCCCCGAGCGAGTACAGGTCGGCTTTCGGAGTAATCTCGCCGCCAGTGGCCTGCTCCGGCGGCATGTAGGAGACGGTGCCGACCATCATGCCCTCGCGGGTCAGACGAGAACGGTCCGTCATCACCGCCAGCCCGAAGTCGCCGATCTTGGCGGTGCCATCCTCGGTGAGCCAGACGTTGCCCGGCTTCAAGTCGCGGTGGACGATGCCGCGGGTATGGGCGAACTCCAGACCCTCACACACCGCCTTCCCGATCTCGATGGTGCGGGCAAGAGGCAGGCCCACGCGCGTTGTCGGGGCGGGGCTTGCCCCGCCCTTCGAGAGCCTCAGGGCGCGGGGCGTGTTGCCATACGCCCCTACGGTGTCGTTGTCCGGCGCGCTCGACTCAGGATCGGATCGCAATCCGATCCTGTTCCCCTCACCCCCGCCCTCTCCCAACGGGAGAGGGGATTCCTGTAGCCCGCGCCCTGATAGGGCGGGGGCTTGGGGGCGGGTCGCGCGGCCGGAGGCCGCTTCAAGCAACCCCTCTACATCCCCGCCGCCCATTAGCTCTGTGACCATGTAGGGCGAGCCATCGTCCTCCTGGCCCAGGTCCAGTACGGCAACGATGTTCGGATGCACGCCCAGGCGTCCCATCGCCTGGGCCTCGCGGGAGATGCGCTCCTTCGAGGTCAGGTCAAATCCCTCAGTCTTTATGAGGGCGAACGCGACCTCGCGGTCCAGCAACGTGTCGTGTGCAAGGTAGACGCGCTTCTTGCCGCCCTCACCCAGGAATCTGCTGACCTGGTAGCGGCCGTTGGCGAAAGAGGCAGGTGTGGTGGCCGCTTCGCCCTTCGAGAACCCGCCCTGAGGCTCTCGAAGGGTGGGTTCTCGTCCCTCTCCCGTTGGAAGTGCAGGCGGACGCGAACCATCCTCATCCCTGGTCAGGCTGAGGTCCGAGTTCTGTTCCACATCCGCCGCGAGTACGCCGGTATCGCGCTCGGCCGCCGATAGAAACGTCCGGGCGTCCTCGTTGTCAGGGTCGAGCCTTAGAACCCCGTCGCACAGATCGCGGACGCGTCCCCAGTCGAGGGCACGCGCGGCGACCTCGACGTCGTCCAGCAGTGCGTCGATCTGACGCTGAACCCTCTCACCCGGCATAAGTCGGCATGATAGCGCGCCTATCGATACGCCGTTCCCGAATTACCCGTTCGAGGCAAGCGAGATCCCGTGCTGATCGTTCCGCTGAAGGAGAAGAATCCTCAGCATGGCCAGCGCTGTGGAGGACGATTAACCTTCGAGCGCGGCCTTGACCGCATTCACGCCTTCGGACAGCGGGGCCATCGTCGCTTCGTCTGCGTCGCGCCGCTTCATCTCGATCTCGCCGTTTCGTAGTCCACGGGCGCTTACGACCACCCGCAGGGGTAGCCCGATCAGGTCCGCGTCGTTGAACTTCACGCCCGGCGGCTCCTCCCGGTCGTCAAACAGGACCTCAACGCCGGCGGCTGTCAGTTCGTCGTAAAACTTCTCGGCCGCTGCGACCACCGTATCGTCATTTGTGTTCAATCCGGCCAGATACACCTCGTACGGGGCGATAGCGCGCGGCAGAACCATCCCGCGTTCGTCGTGGTTCGCCTCCACCGTCGCCGCAAGCAGCCGGCCGATGCCGATTCCGTAACAGCCCATGATGGGGTACTTCTCCGTGCCGTCTTCGTCGATGAAGGTGGCGCCCATCGCCTCGGAATATCCAGTGCCGAGCTTGAAGATATGGCCGACCTCAACCCCCCGATGCTCGACCAGATGTCCGTCGCAATTACCCGGGCAAGGGTCGCCGGCGCGGGCCATTGCGATGTCCACAACGATGTCTGCCGTGAAATCGCGGCCGTAGTTGCCGTTCTTGAGGTGGTAGTCGGCCCTGTTCGCCCCGGCGACCAGATTCGGGGAGTTGACGACCGAGTCGTCAACGATGCTCGTGATACTGGCGCGCGAGCGAGGCCCGCCGACGGCGTCCAACCCGATAGCGGAGGCAGATCCAGCGACGAGCCCGGCCGCCTCAACTTCTTCCCGCGTCGCAAGTCGCGGCTGAGCGCCGCCCATTGCGTTCCGCAACTTTGTCTCGTTTACCTCAAGGTCGCCACGAATCGATACGAATATGATCTCGCCGCCACTGGATGTTTCGGGGGCGTAGAAGACCGCCTTCACGGTCTTGCTAACCGGAACTTCCAGGAACCCAGCGAGAGCCTCGATGGTCTTGATACCCGGCGTGTGGAACTCTGCTAACTCGCCCTGTTCCTCGGCGTCGGCGACAGGTTTTTTGAACTCGGCCTTTTCGGCGTTCGCGGCGTAACCGCAGTTCTCGTCGCTGCAGACGAAGATCGTGTCCTCGCCGGACTCGGCCAACAACACGAACTCGTTCGAGTCTTTGCCGCCGATAGGCCCGCTGTCGGCTTCGACCATCCTGACATCGATTCCCGCGCGGCTAAATATGCGGTGGTAGGCGGCCGCCATCGCCTTGAAGCTGACGTCGAGTCCCGCCTCATCCCTGTCGAATGAGTAGGCGTCCTTCATCTCAAACTCGCGGACGCGGAGCAGCCCGGCACGCGGGCGTGCCTCGTCACGGAACTTCGTCTGTATCTGGTACAGGTTGAACGGAAGGTCGCGATAGCTCTCGAGGTTTGCCGCGGCCATGAAGGTGGTCGTTTCCTCATGCGTCGGGGCGATGACCATCTTCCGGTCACGGCGGTCGACCAGCGTCGCAAGTGGCGGCTGAAAGGTGTCAGCCCGGCCGGACTGCTCCCACAGCTCGCGAGGTTGCACGACCGGCATGGAAATCTCCTGGGCGCCGGCACGGTCCATCTCCTGCCGGATGATGTTGGAGATCTTTGTCAGGCTGCGCCACCCGAGAGGCAGGTAGCTGTAGATGCCGGCCGCCACCTGCTGTACGAATCCCGCACGCACGAGGTACTGGTGCGATGCGGTTTCGGCGTCGGACGGCGCCTGGCGCAGGGTCTTTCCGAATGAGCGGCTCAGGCGCATGGGGAGCGGGCCTTTTCGTGCAATAGTTCGGGACGCGTCGTCAGATCGAGACGGCTAGTTTAGCTGCGGATCGAGTCGACGGGGCGCGTCGCCTCATTAGAGATCATTGCGCCGGAGTAGCTCCGGCTCGTCGCGGCCAGTTTCAGGCGGTGAGCGTCCGGCGTTTAGCCCCGGTTCACCTCGGCCATCAGGGCTGAGAGCATCTCGGACTCCGGCACGATCTTCGTCTTCTTACCCTTGCGGAAGATGACGGCGCGGCCGTTTCCGCCCGCGATGCCGATATCGGCGTCCTTGGCCTCACCCGGCCCGTTGACCTCGCAGCCCATCACGGCGACCTTCAGGTCCGTCTTGACGCCCTTGAGCGCTTCGTCGACTTCGGCCGCCAACTTCAACACGTCCACATCCGCCCGGCCACAACTCGGGCAGGCGAGAAGCGTCGGACCGTTCGACCGCAGGTTGAGCGATTTCAGAATCTCGAAGCCTGTTTTGACTTCCTCACGCGAGTCGCCCGCGAGCGAAACGCGGATCGTGTCACCTATGCCCTCGAAGAGCAAAATGCCGAGCCCGACGGCGCTGCGGATTCCGCCGCTGTACGGGGTGCCCGCTTCCGTGATGCCGAGATGAAACGGGTACGGGACGAGCGGGGCCAGCTTCCGATACGCGTCCACGGTGGTCGGCACGTCGAACGCCTTCAGCGAAATCTTGATGTCCTCGAAGTCGAGCGCCTCGAGGATGCCGATCTCCCACAACGCTGTGGCGACCATGTGATCGGCAACGGTGTAAGCGCCGGCTCCGGATTCGCTCGCACCCGGCCCGGCGTCGTTGGATTTGGCGAGCTGGTTCACGCCGTCCTGCAGGCGTGAGCCGCCGCGCGCCATGCCGATCTTCCCGACCGGCGGAAGGCTGCCGAAGTTGACGCCGATGCGGATAGGGATGCCAGCCTTCCGGGCTGCGCCCACCACCTCGCGGACCTTTGTCTCGTCACGGATGTTGCCCGGATTGAGGCGGAGCATGTCCACGCCCTGCCGTACCGACTCAAGGGCGAGTTCGTGGTGGAAATGGATGTCGGCCACGAGCGGCATGTTTATGCGGCGTTTTATCTGGCCGAGCGCCTCGGCGGCGACCATGTCAGGCACGGCCACACGGACGATCTCGCATCCCGCCTCTTCAAGGCCAGCGATCTCGGAGACCGTTCCCTCGACGTCCCGCGTGTCGCCTGTCGTCATCGACTGGACGGCGATCGGGTTGTTGCGGCCTCCGATTTTGACGCCGCCGACCGATACCTCGCGCGTTACGCGCTTCAAGACCCTGTCCCGCAACCCAACGGGACGGCTGTTAGCCGGACCGGAGCCAACCGGTCCGGTAACAAACGAGATTCGAACATTTAGAAGAAGCTCTCACCGCGGAATATCCGCATCACATCCTGGATGCTCACGAGCGCCATCAAGCCGAGCAGCACAAGTATGCCAGCCAGGTGGACGATCGCCTCGCGCTCCGGCGAGATTCGTTTGCCGCGGCGAACCCACTCGATTCCGACAAACAATAGCCGCCCACCATCGAGCCCCGGTAGCGGCAGGATGTTGATCACGGCAAGGCTGAGGCTGATCGTGGCCGCCAGGACGGCGAACGTCCTGAACTTTGTAACAAACCCGGCGTCAGCCGTCGCGATCTCGCCGGTGAGTTGGCCGATGCCGATCGGACCGACCGTTGCGGGGCCGCTCAACTGCGGGTTGTTTGATGATTGGACCAACCCGGATAGCGAGTTTTTGGTCAGCAGAAGCAGGTCACGGACCTCGCCGAACGAGCCGATGAAGGCGTCCCACGGGTTTTCGCCGAAACTTTTCGACCTGGGGTTCTCCGTCCGTATCTGGATCCCCACAGCGCCGTCCTGTATGGAGGTCCTTAAGCCCAACGAGAAGTCGTGACGACGTGCGTCTTCGAGCGATATCTGGCGAGTTGGATTGATCACACGCGGTACGACCTCGAGCACGTCTCCCACTTCGATCCGACTGTCCAGCTCAAGGGCGTCGGAGATAGAAATCTCCTCGCTCGTATCGATCGCTGACTGGACCACGCGCAGACTGTCGTTGACCCCGACCACGGGGTCTAACAAACGCGCAGCGGCCAGAAGGAGCTGATTGTCCGGGTCCGTAACCTCGAACACCACGTCGCGTTCAGGGACCTGGAAGCGAGGACTGAGAGAGACGGTCTCGTCCCTACCCTCGATGTACTGGAAGTCCGAGCCACCCGGCAGTGGCGAAGGGTCTGGTATTCCGTGCCGCACCACCCACTCGCTGTCGCCGCCGAGTTTCAGTGTGATCGAATGCTGGAGGTCGCTGATGTCTTCGATAGCACGGCCGTCCACATCCAGGACGCGGTCGCCGGCACGCAGACCTGCATTCTCGGCCGGCGAATCCGGATAGACCGCCGTGATCGTCACGTCCCCGACTGTGCGCGTCTGCGGCAACATCAGGACGATCATGAACAGCAGGAACGGGATGATGGCGTTGACGATGGCGCCAGACGCCAGGACCATCGCGCGGACCGGCCGGGGCTTACTGGCCAGGCTGTTTTCGGCCTCCGGGTCTTCCTCGCCGACCATCTTCACGAATCCGCCGAGCGGCAACCAGTTGATAGACCAGACCATCTCCGAGATCGTGATGCTGTCTGGCCCCACCCCTCGCAATTTGCCGTTGATGAGATCGCCGTCAACGGCATCTCCGGCGTCGGACGTCAGGGCGTTACGGCGATTCTTTGGGCGAACGAGCAGCGCGTGCAACGAGCCATCGGCGCGTTTCTCGACAACGGTCTCGATCTGCGGCCCGGAGCGAAGCGTTGCGAGGCGGGGATCAGCGATACCGCCCGGCACCTCACGCAGGTCAGCGCCGCCCCCGCCGGAGAGGACCGGCGTGGGTTCAACCACCGGCGCCAGGGATTCGAGTTCTTCGAACCCCTCGAAAATGGTATCGCCGGTGATCGCGACTTCCGTCCGACCGGTCCACAACCCCGTGGCGCGCGGCGGGAATCCGAACCCGAACTCGACGACCTTTGTGCCGGTCCACTTCGCCGTGAAGTAGTGGCCCATCTCGTGAAGAATAACCAGCGGTCCCAGCACGAGTATGAACGTCAGGACGCCGAATATGAGAGTGTCAGGAAACATGGGTGTGAATGGGGCTCCTAATTAGGCGTCAGTCGACGCCGGGAGGACTGGGAGCGCCGGGACCATCGACCGAACGCGGCGCGCTGTTTCTGTCGCCGCCTCCGTAATCTGGAGAAGCGAAGGTTGCGTGATCGATTGGTGATCACGTAAAGCCTGCTCAATTACCGGTCCGATCTCTGTGAACCCGATTTTCCCGTCAAGGAACATCTCGACCGCCGCCTCGTCCGCGCCCACAAGGGCTGCACGCCACGTGCCGTCGCGTTTGCCTATGTCAAGAGCCAGGTTGAAACATGGGTACAAGGATGCGTCCAACTCTTCAAATGACAGATTGCCAGTCTCTATCGGATCGAATCGGGGAAGAGTCGTGTTCTCTACGCGATCCGGGTAGGTGAGGGCGCACTGGATCGGGTAACGCAGATCCGGCGGCCCTAGTTGTGCCTTCACCGAGCCGTCCTGGAACTCGACCATCGAGTGGATGACACTTTGCCTGTGCATTACAACGTCGATCTGCTCATATGGCATGTCGAACAGCCAGTGGGCCTCGATCACCTCAAGCGCCTTATTGATCAAGGTCGCTGAGTCGATCGTGATCTTCCGGCCCATCCGCCACGTTGGGTGCTCGAGCGCCTCTTCAGGGGAGACAGAACGCAGGGCGTCCCACGAGCGCCCGCGGAACGCCCCACCAGACGCTGTGATGATCAGTCGCCTCGGCTTCTGAGGCTCGCCGCGCATGCACTGCCAGATCGCCGAAGGTTCGCTGTCGACGGGCAATATCTCCGTGCCGCCGTGCTCGGCCGCGTCTCTAAGGTGCTCGCCCGCCATCACAACCAGCTCTTTGTTCGCAAGGGCGACAGGGATGCCGGCCCTGAGCGCGGCGATCGCAGGCTCAAGGGCGTCAGCGCCCGACATCGCTGCGACCACCAGGTCCACATCTTTGAGCGTCGCGAGCTCCATCAGCGACGCCGGACGGCAATCACTACAGTTCTCGGGCTCACGGCCGTCAGCGGCATAGTAGCGGAAGGGTCTGAACTCGGAGATCTGCGAGGCCAGGAGGTCGATGTTGCGGCCCGCGGCCAGTCCCAGGACCTGGAATCGGTCCGGAAAGGCGCGGATAACATCGAGAGTTTGCGTTCCGACAGACCCGGTCGAGCCGAGCAGGACGACCCGCTTGGGGGACCGTTTCAATTGGCGCTCCATTCGGATACCCAGTATACGATGACCAGATTCGGCATCAGTGAGTCCAACCGGTCCAGGATTCCTCCATGCCCGGGGATGAGGATTCCAGAGTCTTTCACCCCCGCATTCCGCTTAAAAGCGGACTCACCGAGGTCGCCGAGCGTGCCCGCCATCGCCATCACAACTCCAAGTACGACGGCCCAGCCCACCGCGATCTCGAGATCGAACACGGCGGCAAGAGTCATCGCAGCGACGCCGCCGGCCACAAGCCCGCCTGTAGTCCCCTCCCATGTCTTGCCGGGGCTGATCCGCGGGGCGAGCCTGTGACGCCCGATCGCCAGCCCGGTAAACATGGCGGCGGAGTCGGCCGCAAAGGTCACGAGAAGAGCCAGCAACAACCACGATCCGCCATCGCCAGTTGAACGCAGTATCGGCGCGTGGGCCAGCGTGATTCCCACATATGGACCGGCCGCAATCGCGTAAAGGAATGCCGATCTGTGGCCGGTCCCGAGCATGGCGAATGCCGGAGCGGCGCCGACGGCCGCCACGGACCACAACAACCACCATTCCGCTTCGTTCTCGGCCACGAGCCATCCAGAGGCGACGAACGCAGCCGGCCATGCCACCATGAGCCAACGATACGGCCGCGCGGCGCGTCCCCGCGCCATGCCGGCCAATTCCCAACCTCCGACGCCGGCGGCAACAAGAGCGACCGCCCCGACGGCCGGGGTCCCCAACCACAGAACGATCAAAAGCCCCGGAATGCCGACGCCCGCGGTGATCAGTCTGATGGTCATGTGTGGTCAGGGTCACGTCCGGCGGCGGCGCGTGAAGCGCTCAGCCGGACGGCCCAACCCCGCCGAAGCGGCGCTGCCGGTGCCGGTACGCCTCCAGGGCGCGATCGACTTCATCGCCATCGAAGTCAGGCCACTGCACCGGAGTCGAGTAGAACTCGGCGTACGCGGTTTGCCACAAGAGGAAGTTGGAGATGCGAAACTCTCCACCCGTCCGTACGACCAGGTCCGGGTCCGGCGTGTCTCCGGTCGAAAGGTAACTCGCGATCAGCTGATCGTCGATGGCGTCCGGCGACACCCCCTCCGTGACTATCTTTTTGATCGCGGACACGATGTCAGCCCTGCCGCCGTAGTCGAAAGCTACGGTAAGCACCAGTCGTGTGTTGTCGCGCGTCAACTCGACCGCGTCGACGATCTCTCGCTTGAGGTCCTCGGGGAGGCGATCGAGCCGTCCGATGTGAAGTATCCGGACGCCGTTCCGGTGCAACTCTTCAGCCTCGGAACGGATCACATCCCTTAAGAGCATCAGAAGCGCTGACACCTCGTCGCCGGGCCGAGACCAGTTCTCGGTCGAGAAGGCGAACAGAGTTGCGTACCTGACCCCCCTCTCGGCGAGTCGTGAGATCACGGATCGTACGTTCGCGGTTCCCGCGCGATGGCCTTCCGTCCTGGGTTGGCTGCGCGTTGACGCCCAGCGACCGTTGCCGTCCATGATGATCGCGACGTGCCCCGGCACCCCCGGGTCGCCATCGTTGGACGACGGAGGCGCGTTGTCGGCCCCGGGCGTAGAGGTCGCGTTGGAGGAATGTGGAGATGCGGTCACTTGGAGGATCCGGGTGACAGAGGATTAGACCTCCATCACCTCCCCCTCTTTCCGCTTGCTCGAAGCTTCAATGTCGCCAACGGCTGCGTCGGTGTGCGCCTGGAGCGTATCGAGGGCACGGCGTACGACGTCTTGCGACTCTTCACCCTCACGTTCCATGTTACGCAGCGACTCTTGCGCATCCCTACGCACGTTGCGGGCGGCCATCTTCGCCTCTTCAACGCGATGACCCATCTGGCGGACAAGATCGCGCCTACGTTCTTCGGTGAGTGGCGGCAAGATAAGCCGGATAATGTGGCCGTCCACGTTGGGATTCATGCCCAGGTCCGATGCCTGTAGCGCTCGTTCGATGGCCTGGACGGCGGTCCTGTCCCACGGTTGGACGACCAGCATACGCGCATCACCGACCGTGATCTGGGCCAGCTGGCTGATGGGCATCTCCAGCCCCTCGTAGTTCACGATGATGTTTTCGATCAGCGCAGGGGAGGCACGATTCGTTCGATATCCGGCAAGGTCGCGGTCAAGTGCGTCTACGGCGCCCCGCATGCGCCTCCGGGCGTCCTCAAGGATTTCGGTCGTCAATTCCGCCGCTCCCTTCGAATGCGCCGGCCCTGGATACCCGAGCTACCCGGATGAACGGAGGGTGCGGGCCGGCAGGTCTGGTTACGCCTCGGCCGTCAAACGGAAGCGGCCGCTGTATCGGAGATAAGCGTTCCGATCTCTTCCCCGCGCAGTATCCGCGACAGGTTCCCTGTCTTGAAAAGGTCAAACACGACGATCGGCATCCCGTTGTCCATACACATCGAAAGCGCCGTGGAGTCGAGGGCGCCAACCCGTCGCTGAAGTGCGTCGAGGTGGGTCATATGCCCCAGTTTCAACGCCGATTCGTCGATGTTCGGGTCTGATGTGTAGACGCCGTCGATGTTGTTTTTGGCCATCAAAAGGGCGTCGGCGTTCACCTCTAGCGCACGAAGAGCCGCAGCGGTATCGGTGGACATATACGGATTGCCTGTGCCGCCGGCGAATATCACCAGGCGACCTTTTTCAAAATGTCGAATCGCGCGCCGTCGGATATAGGGCTCGGCGACCGTCGACATGCTGATTGCAGTCTGTGTCCGCACCTCGACGCCGTTACGTTCGAGTGCGTCCTGAAGGGCCAGCGAGTTAATAATCGTGGCCAGCATGCCGGCGTTGTCGGCCGTGGAACGGTCCATCCCCGCCGCTTCATAGGTGGCGCCGCGCCATATGTTCCCGCCGCCGACGACGATCCCAAGTTGAAGCCCCGTGTCGACCGCCTCGGTTAGTTGCCCGGCGACGTATGCGACTGTATCGGGATCGAGACCGAACTCGCGATCCCCTTTGAGCGATTCCCCGCTCAATTTGAGCAGGACACGTTTATACGTAGTCACTGGCTCCCTCCGGGTTTCATCCCTTTCCGCCCGAAAGGACCCGAACGCCGGACAGCCCGCCGATTATTCGCCGAGGCCGTAACGAACAAATCTGCTCACATGCACGTTCTCGCCGGTCTTGGCGGCCAGGTTCTTGACCAGGTCGCCGATCGTCTGGCCCGGGTCCCGAATGTACGCCTGCTCCATCAGCAGGTCCTGATTGGGGACGTCTTCAGCATCCTCCGGCACGGATTCCCTGTCGACATACTTCGGGTTCATCGCGGCTATTTGCATGGCCAGCTCTTTCGCCAGTTGCGTGAACTCGTCCGTCCGGGCCACGAAGTCCGTTTCCGAAGACAGTTGAACGATCGCGCCGACGCGGTTTCCGCTGTGGATGTAACTTTCGATGACGCCTTCAGAGGTCGATCTGCCTGCCCGTTTGGCGGCAGAAGCCAGCCCTTTCTCGCGAAGTAACTCCATGGCTCCGGCCTCGTCCCCATCCACTTCAACAAGCGCGCGCTTGGCGTCCATGATCCCGGCTCCGGTCTTGTCCCGGAGCGCCTTGACCATTGCGGCTGTAATGTCCAAGTTTCCTGTGTCCCCTGTTATCTCTTACTTAATCGTCCGGACCGAACCTTGTACCGGTTTCCCGGCGTCCGCCCGGGACAGCTACTCGGCCGGTTTGTCTTCTTCAGTTTGTGCAGAGTCATCGGTCGATTCGACTGCTGGTGACTCATCGGCGGCGACTTCCGCGGCTGGAGTTTCTTCGACAGCGGCCACAGGTTCATCGGCGGCGACTTCCGCGGCTGGAGTTTCTTCAACAGCGGCCACAGGCTCAACCACGGCGACCCCAGCGGCTGGAGCCTCTTCAACAGCGGCCACAGGCTCAACTACGGCGACTTCGGCGGCCGGAGCCTCTTCCGCCACCGCAACCGTCTCTGCCGTGGGCGCGGTTTCGGTCGACGCAGTGGTCGCTTTTTCAGCTTCTTCTGTTGCCGACGCCGCCGCGGTCAGGGCGGCGGTTTCCTCGGCTTGACGACGCGCCGCGACAGCGACGGCCTGTCTTGTCGCGGCTTCTTCCTGGGCGGCTCGGCGGGCCGCTTCTTCCTGCTGCTCGATCTCTGCGTCGAGCTCCATCTGTTGCGCGGCGCGTGCGCGGCGCTTGGCGTTGCCGGCGACGATGGCGTCGCCGATGCGCTCGGTGATCAGCCGGACGCTGCGGATCGCATCGTCGTTGGCCGGAATCGGGTAGTCGATACCGGTCGGGTCACAGTTGGTGTCCACAATGGCGACAACCGGGATTCCGAGTCGCTTCGCCTCGGCGACTGCGATCTTTTCTTTACCGATATCGACGATGAACAGCACCCGTGGCAGCGTCGTCATATGCTTGATGCCGCCCAGGAATTTGTTGAGGCGTGTTACCTCGGTAGCGGCCCGCTGCGCTTCCCGTTTGGTCGCTACCTTGAGGGTACCGTTCGCGATTTCATCCTCAAGGCGCACGACGTACTCGATGCGCTTCTGGATGGTCTGAAAATTCGTCATCATGCCGCCGAGCCAGCGCTGGTTGACGTACAGGGCGCCCGTCCGCTGGCCGACGTCGGAAATCGCTTCCTGGGCCTGCTTCTTGGTGCCGACGAGCATCACCTGCCCGCCGGTCCCGACCGTCCTGTCGACGAATTCGGCGGCGATCTCAAGTTTTTCCATCGTCTTCGCAAGATCGAAAACATGGATCTTGTTGCGGGCCGTGAAAATGTACGGCTTCATCTTCGGGTGCCATCGTTTTGTGGGATGGCCGAAGTGGGCGCCGGCTTCAAGCAGCCCGCGCAGTGTAATCGGCGGGCTCTGTTCCGCCTGAGCTTGGGTGGTCGTCATCGGTGAGTTTTTATTACTCCACAGGACCGTTGCGTTGTACTGAAACGCGTCAATAGGTGCGCAAAGTGCGCGCACAATAACGACCGGGGCGGTTACGTTTGCAATTCGCTCCCGGAAGTAGCGCCAAATCATACCACGAGCAACGAATTTGGGAGCGGCGGATACGGGTGCGGCGCGCACGGCGCCCCCGATTCACTCTTCCAACAACCACCCGAACTCAAGCGCCATCGTCGTTGCCCGTACACGGCTCCGCGTCCCGATCTTCTCGAACATCCTCGACAGGTTGTTCTTGACGGTCTGCTCGGACCTACCGATGCGCTGAGCGATTTCCTGGTTGGTCAGGCCTTCCGACACAAGCCGTAGCATGCGCGTCTCACGGTCGGTTAGCGGGCTCGGCCGGCCCGGAACGGTGGGGCGGCTCCGTGCTTCCCTCAACATCGTGAGGACTGCGGATGCGGCCCCCGTCCGTGAAGACAGTGCGCTGAGCAGCGGACAGCGGCCTTCCGAGACGTCTCGCACGGCGCCGGCGAGGTCAACGTGCGCGTCGCCTTCAGCCACCGCCGCCCAGGCGCCGGCGACGACGGCGGCGATCAGGGCCTCATCGCTATCGTCCACAACGATGGCGATGAGACGAGCCCCGGCGGCGTGAAACGCGGTCAGCGGAATTTCGAGGTCGGCCGCCGTGCCAATCCTCGCGATAACCGGGTCGTCCTGTTCAATTGCGTCGAGGTCCACCGGCCAGATCGGATCGACGCCCAGGGCGTAAAGATGGGCAGAGAGCGCCCACGTCCGCCCGGTGTCGAGGGCCAGATGCGCCCGCACGGGCGCGCGCCCACCGCTTACCTCCGCGGGCATCCCCGGGAGCATGGGTGACTGTGGACTGGCACGCTTTGCGGGCAACTCGGTGAAAACCGCCATCTGCGGGAATCCGCGACGCGTCGATTCCAATCCAGGCCGCATCTCAGTCATACAGAAAGCGGCCGGAAGGAACACGGAGTTTCATGAAACTAGCCCCGGAATTATGCGATTTCCCGCATCTGCATAACATCTCGGCGGTACGCGTCGACGTAGAATTGAACAGACCTTCCCGGCCACACGCCGGCGAGTCAGAATTGGAATAGATAATGGAAATGATGGCGATCCGTCAGCCAGCGGTATGGAGAACATACGTCTGGCCTATGCTCTTAACGGTTTCGGTGCTTGGGTTCGCGGCGGTCGCCGGGTTCATCTGGAGGGACGGCGGCTTCGTCACCTCCAATATACTCAACCTGCAGGGCCAGTCGGAGGGCCAGGTCGACAGTATTAGTGGCCTTCTGCCGCTTGGATTCGCATTCACGGTCGGAATGGTCGCAACCGTCAACCCGTGTGGCTTCGTAATGTTGCCCGCCTACCTCGGGCTTTACGTCGGCACGGACAGCGGCGACGAGTCTGTCAGACTGGACCGCAGGATGGCCAGGGCAGGGACCGTCAGCATCGCGGTAGGTCTCGGCTTCATCCTGTTGTTCGGCGCCGTTGGCCTGGTCATCACATCGGTGACATCCTCGATCGTCCAGTACTTCGACTGGATCGGGCTTGGCGTCGGCATCATCATGGGCGGTACCGCCGCTTATGTACTGGCGGGCGGCAAACTGTACAACCGGTTCGCAGCGAACACCTCGTCTAAGATCGGCGATCCACGCGACACGACGTTGATCGGATACTTCCTGTTCGGTATTAGTTATGCGGTGGCATCGCTCGGTTGCACGCTTCCGCTGTTCCTGGCGGTCGTGGCGAGCTCAGCTACCGGAAGTTTCCTGTTCGGAGCCTCACAGTTCGTCTCTTATGCGCTGGGCATGGCCTTCCTGTTCACGGTTTTGACCCTGAGCGTGGCCCTGTTCCAGAGCGCCATGATCAGGTACGTACGTAAGGCGTTGCCATACGTTCAACCGGCGTCTGCGGTGCTCCTTCTTCTGGCCGGCGCCTACCTCGTGTTCTACTGGCTGACGGTAGGAGGTCTGGCGGACACGATCGCATAGAGCTTGATATCCCGGCACATTCATCGTCCAGGCGAAGACGCGAAAAGTCCGCCCCGAGGTTTTCGGGGCGGACTTTTCGCGTCTGTCCAAACAACCCAAACAACAAGGAATGGAGTCGAGTGAACTAGGCGATCGAGTTGTGAAGTTCCCCGAGTCCATCGATCGACGTGACCAGCGAGTCACCGGCCCGAAGACGTGATGTCACTCCGGACGTGCCCGTGAAAACGATGTCTCCCGGCTCGAGTGTGTTTGTCTTCGATATGAAGGAGAGGCACTCCTGTGTGTTGAAGATCATCTCCTCCGTGTTGCAGTTTTGGACTTCCTCGCCATTTACGGTCACGACGATGTTCTTGCCGTGTGGATCGTAATCGGTTTCGATGAACGGGCCGATGGGCGAGAAGGTGTCGCTGCCCTTTGCGCGCCACCACGACCGGTCGCCGGACTGCCACTCGCGGGCGCTGATGTCGTGGCCGATCGTGTAGCCAAGGACGTAACTCAACGCATCGTCCGCAGAAACATTTCGCATCCGACGGCCGATGACCACGACCATTTCGCCCTCTTCATCGACCTTACCCGCGTTCGCAGGAAGAACGACCATCGAGCCTGGTCCGACGACAGAACTGCTCGGCTTAAGAAAAGGTTCGGGCTGTGTTGGAGTCGGAGCGCCGCCGGTGTGCGAGTGGAAGTTGACCGCCATCGCGTACACATCGCCGGGTACGATCGGTGCGAGCAACTGGACAGATGAAAGTGACGCAGTTGCGCCGGTCTCGGTGTATCGTCCGGTCGGCGGACCGGAGATCTCCAGCACGGTGTCGCCGTCGAGGATGCCATGCGTGGCGTGGCCCGCGGCCGAGTACCTGACAAATTTCATCTGTGCTCTCCTGAAGTGGCGATGAACCCGGCTGACTCTGTGAACGGCGCCGGGAGCGATTGGTGGGACGTAAATAGGCGGGCGCAAGTGTACGTCGGAGCCCGGACCATCGCCACCAAGCGGCATCAAATGCGATCTCGACGGCCCATCCTCCCGAATCTTCGAGGCCGTCTCAAAAATCTCCTCTCCCAGCCGGGCGCCCTCCGGGCGCTGGTTGGGGTGAGGGAGAAGTCCCCATCGTGGAACCGCGTTCGACGGCGATCTCTGAGACTGCGATGATGTTGCCGGGCCGCCCTCGGGGTTGATATCAATCGACCCCTACGTGCTGCCTGCGCTCCACATGAAGACTTTCGACTACGACGCGGCAACCTTCAGACGCGTTGCTCCGCCAACGCGATGTACCATTCGCCGCACCTCGGCACATCGTAGGGGCGGATTGGCATCCGCCCTCGG
This sequence comes from Chloroflexota bacterium, assembly GCA_027623795.1. Classification (GTDB taxonomy): domain Bacteria; phylum Chloroflexota; class Dehalococcoidia; order Lucifugimonadales; family Lucifugimonadaceae. Next base: position 4,002 of record JAQBUX010000016.1, on the reverse strand, counting down.
GGTCGATCCGAATCGACCCCCAACGCATCGGCATTTGCGAGACGTCCCGTTGCCCACATCGAACCACCAGCCGCATCGCGAGTAATCCCGCGCCCGCACCGGTGTACGATCCGTCGCCACAACCACCGCCCCATCTCAGAACGGAGTCAACGCTTGAAGATCACCAGGGTCGCACCGTGGCTCATTAGCGGTCCTCGACCGTATCTCGAGACGGCCGAGGACAGCCACCCGGGGGAGCGCGAGTACGTGTTCGTCGAGGTGTCGACCGACGAGGGGATCACCGGATGGGGCGAGGTCACAGGTACGACCCACGTCGCCAACCGGGCCGTGTGCGCGGTCATCGGCCACCTGAACGACTTTCTGGTCGGGGATGACCCGACGCAGATCGAACGCATCTGGCACAAGATCTTCCGGACCTTCACATACATGGGGTCGCGCGGGGCTAGCACGAACGCCATCAGCGGGATCGACATCGCACTCTGGGACATCCGGGGCAAGATCCAGGGACTGCCCATCTACGAGTTTTTCGGCGGCCCGATCCGTGACTCGGTACCTGTCTACTGCCACCCGGAGGACGGCTCCACCGTCGAACAGACCGTGCAACACGCCCGTGCCATCGTCGAAACGGGGCAGACCTCGTTCAAGACCGACCCCTGGTACCCCCACCACCCGGAAGAGCGGAACGGATATCTGACCGGCAAGCTGACCGCGGAGGCGGAAAATCACGGCGTGGAGTTGATCGCGGCTGTGCGTGACGAGGTCGGCCCGGACATCGAGATCCTGATAGACAGTCACGGCCGGCACGACGTACCGACTGCCATCCGGCTGGCGAACGCGCTGGAGCCTTACAAGATCTTCTGGTTCGAGGAGCCGGTCCCGGTCGAGAGTTACAAAGCCCTGAAGCAGGTGAAGGACAATACCAACGTTCCGATCTGTGTCGGCGAGCGCCTGCACACCCGTTGGGACTTCGTGCCGGTCCTCGAAGGCGGGCTGGCGGACTTCATCATGCCGGACGTCACGTGGACCGGCGGCATTACGGAGCTGAAGAAGATCGCAACGATGGCGGAGGCGTACTACATCCCGATATCTCCACACGACGCCAGCGGACCGATAAATGTCATGGCCGGGGCGCAGGTCATGATCACGGTGCCGAACCACTATCGCGTAGAGACGAGCCGCGCATCTCTCAGCGCTTACGACGCCTTCATCGACCACCCGCTCGACATTCGGGGCGACGCGATCCACCTGTCAAACCGGCCCGGACTCGGGTTCGAGCTGGACCGTGACTACCTGGCCGCTCACGCCATCGACGGCTACGCGGGGTAGGACCGGGAAGCCACGAACGCGTTCTGAATGAACTGACGACAGAAATTCCCTCCCTTGGCCGGATCTAAAGTGTCCCACGCTCGGCCGGATCTGAACTACCCCACCCTGAGGCTCTCGAAGGGTGGTCGCCGACGGCAACGAAGTTGAACGCCGCCAACGCGTAACCGAGCAAAGCGATCGAGCGCAATCATGCGTGGCCCCGAAAACCGCCCACCCTTCGAGAGCCTCAGGGTGGGACTACTGCCTCAAGACGAGACTTTCAGTCGCGGCGAGACTATCGGCCTGTGCGGGACGATTGCCTTGGGGCGGAACTATCGGAGGGAAGCGAGGGCGTCGGCAATTACCGCGAAATACCCGCCCTGAGCGCGGGCAGGGCGTCGTGCACCTCGTCTATGGCTATCGCGAGGAAGGTGCCGACGACGCGCTGGCCTGATTCCGTGGCGACAACGACCGCCCGACTCACGCCGATCACCTCCCCATTCCTGTCGATTACCGGTCCCCCACTATCGCCGGGGTCTACCGGCGCGTCCATCTCGAAGCCCTGACCGAGGCCCGCGTTCAACGTTACGACGCGCGTCAGCACGCCCACGTTTGCACCTGCCGGGCCGATGTCTCCGCCGTTCGACGTTGTGTTCGAGTACCCGATGGCGAGCACCGGGTCAGCAATCGCGCTGTTGTCTATCGTGGCCGCAAGCGTCAGGGGCGTGGCGTCTGTGGCATTGGGATTGATCCTGATCAGCGCAAGGTCCCTCAGGGCGTCCGAGGCCACCACCGTCCCCGAGATCGACCCCCCTTCTGCGCCCCACAACCCGACGGTGCTGTTGCCAACGATCACGTGCTGGTTCGTGAGCAGAAGTCCGGGTTCAAAGAGAAAAGCTGTCCCCGTCTTGCCGGGGCTTGTCACCAAAAACACCGCATCGCTTGATTGTCCATAGATATCGCCGAGTAGCGCGGTCGACGCCGGCGTTGCGGTCGGCTGGGGCGTCGCCGTCGGCTGCGGCGTCGCTGCAGGCGCGGGTGTGGAGGTCGGTGCGGGCGTAGATGCGGGTTGGGGCGTCGGCTCGGGGACACGAGTCGGCGTTGGCTGCGGCGTGGCGGTGGGTACCGGCGTCGGAGCAGCGGCGGGGGTGGCGCTCGGCGCTGGCGTCGAAGTGGGCTGGGGCGTCGGCGCGTCCGGGATCGCGGCAATCGCGGCCGCCACGCCGGCATCGACGCGGAGCTGCACTTCTTCTTCCGACAACCCCCCGCTACACGCCGTGACGGTTATCGCCATCACGATGGCGAGCGCCGTGCCGGCACGGCGGAGTCCGATCAGGGTTGCGATGCTCAAATAGCTTGCCAGTATCGCCGGCCTTCCCAGCGAATCAACCTGCCCCAGCCCGGGCGCGTCATGTGGCTGCCGATCACGGTCATCCCGTTAGCTTCGGCCAGGTCGAGTGCTTCATGTCGCGACTTTCGGCCCATCTCCTTGTCCACATCGGGCCGGTATACGTGATCCGGCTCTGAAATGTGCATCGGGCTGCCGACCACATCGCCGATGATGAGCGCACGCTCGCCGCGAGACGAGATCAGCATGCTCTGGTGACCCGGCGTGTGGCCCGGGGTCGGGTAAGCGTCGAGGCCAGGGGCGATGTTCGTCTCGCCTTCTATCAAGTCAAGAACCCCCATATCAGGGAGCGGCAAATAGGTCAGTTGCGCGGCATCCCGGCGGCCGTCGTCGAGAAATTTTTCGTCCGTAAAGTGGCCCCAGTCAGCCTTCTGCAACAGGTACCGGGCATTCGGAAAGGTCGGGCGGCTGCCGTCCTCGTCATGCGTCATGTTCCAGCCGACATGGTCGCCGTGCAGGTGAGTCAGGAACACGGAATCGATCTCGTCTGGAGATACGTGCTTGCGCCGCATGTCGTCGATCAACTCCGGCGGGCCCGGGCGTCCCTGGGCCGCGCCGTGCGGGCCGAGACCCGTATCGACGAGTACCTGCTCTCCGCCTGACGCCAGGTGAAAGACTCCGATGTTGATCAAGAATCCCTGCGCGTTAAACGCTTCAGGAAATCGATCTCGGTACGCGTCCCACAAACTTTCCGGCGTCTCCGGAAACATGTTGGTCGTCTGAAACGACATGCGCCCGTCCGACAGCGCCGTGACGGTGATGTCCCCGATCTTCAACTGTGCCATTACGATCCTCTCAAGAACGAAGTCCGACGCGCCCCTCGTAGTGACGGCGGCGCATGATCTCTCGGGCCTTCGAGTGGCCGAACCACACCATCTTCCCCGTCATCGAGTTCGTCGATTCCGAGTGCATGTCGAGCTCGGCAAAAAACTTCATGAAGAATAGGCTCGCCCCGCGCCCCGTCATCGGCTCCTGCTGCGCCACTGCGATGGGGGCAAACGTCCCGTCAGCTCCAAGGATGTCAGCCGCGACGTCCGGGTCCGCCGAATCCCATGAACACATGGCGAGAAGTTTTGATTCTCCCCCCAGGGCGCCTCTCAGCGCGTCCCAGCAATCGGCTGAAGACGGCGTCGCATCGGCCCGCGTGCAGAGAAATACCGTGTTGAACCGGTCCGCGGGCCTGAGCGCCGCCAGGATGTCATCGGGCGATGCCACGGGAACTGGCGCTCCTCCGACGACCGGTATGTCGCGGCGGACAAGACTCGCGGCGATCCGCTGGCACGCAGCGG
>JAQBUX010000015.1 GCA_027623795.1 Chloroflexota bacterium | reverse complement strand
CCTAATCGACCGAACCGCGACAACCTGCTTGCCCTGTTTCCGACCTTCGCGCCGAACAATCAGTACCTGTTGGTCGGGGAGTCGGTCAAAGAGCTGCACATGGGGTACTTCCTCCGGGGGCGCAGGGAGAGTCCGGCATCGTCAAATTGTGAAGTCCGAAAAATCGTAGCGTCCTTTGGAGAACATGAAGGCATCGTCAACGACTCCGACGTTTACAAGATCCCGGCCATGCGAAGCGTCGAGATCGCCGACACGCTGATCGAGGCGATGGCGGTCAGGAAGTACCCGCTCATCTGCGCCAACCTTGCGAGTCCAGACATGCTCGGCCACTTGCTACCGCGCCACTTTGACGCTGCCATCGCCGGATACGAAGCCGTGGACGCCGCACTCGCGCGGATAGTCCCCGTCGCACGGGATTTTGGATATCACGTAGTGATCACATCGGACCACGGGAACATCGAGGACGACACCTCCAGCCACTCCGTCAACGACATCTTGACGACGGTGATCTCGCCACGTAGCCGGCTAATACCGGCCCGACGTGAGGCCTACGTTGCAAAGTTGTTCGATGTCTCGTGGACCGTCGGCAGGATCCTGGGCGTCGAGGATGAATTGAAGCGTCACATGGCGCACGCTGGTGACGCCGAAATTGGCGGGTCCGATGTGGGCCGGCCAATCGTGGAGCCAGTTTGATTGTGACCGGCAATAGCCGGTGGAAACCTCGACGCCATGAGTGGATACCCACATACACGCACCGCGTCCCACTCACTTGACCCCCCTGCTTGTGCTTACGTACGGTGGATGAATCGGGACACCGGAGAAGCGCACAGGGGTTTGGTCGGTGTTCCCTATCGCACGGGGAGTCAGCGAGTTGGCGGCGATCGCGTGCCGATATGGAGTGTAAGTACACATCACCGGAAAGCTTGAACAGATGTCTAGTGCCAGCGGCCGCCTGTTGGCCGACAATGGCGCCGGTCACGCGGGCGTGTTAGACGCCCGGATGGAATTGCTCGGGCGAATATCTGCCGGACTGGCGCACGATCTGAATGGACCGATCGGTGTCATGCTCGGATTCGCACAGCTTGCCCGAGAAAAAATCGAAACCGGCGACCCTTCAGCAATGACAGGAATCGTTGAGTATTTGAAGATGGTGGAAAGTGCGGGCGAGAACGCTCGCGGTCTCGCACGGGACATGTGGGGTTTTGCTACCGGAGTCACCGATCAGGTCAGTGAAATTGATTTCGCAGAGTTACTGGAAACATCGGTCCGACTCGTGGGACCGACGCTACGCGTAGCGGCGATCGAACCACCGATTGCGGGAGAACTGGCGGCTCAATCGGTAACCGGGGACAGGGCGATGTGGACACAAGCGTTGGTGGGAATAATGATCGAAGCGCCGAAGGCTCTACCGGGTGGCGGAAGCTTAACCCTGGGTCTGGAACGTGACGGGGAACGGCAAATTCTAGACATATCCTTTGTGGCGGCGCCCAACGAGCCCGGCGTGACGGCGGCGCCCCCGTCACCTGCGTTGGAGTGGGAATGTAGTGAATCGACCATGGCCGTGGTCGTCAATCTCGGCGGCACGTTGAGCCCGATGTCCGGGTTGGACGGCGGCCGGAGCGGATTAGAACTTAAAGTACCGACGGACGCGTACGGTACATGACGTCCGGCGGAAGGGAATAAAGTTGGTTACTACCAGCAGACGAAACCGTCCCGAACTCTATCCCAACGAGGAGGACCGCCAGGTGCAAGGCGAGCCTATCCGTGTGTTAATGGTCGACGACCATGAGTTGATGCGCCAGGCCTACGGGACCCTTCTGGGGGAAGACCCCGGGATCGAAATAGTCGGCCTGGCCGGCGATGGACAACAGGGTGTGGCGCTCGCCGCCAAACTCCAACCGGACGTCGTGATCATGGATGGCCGCATGCCCCGCATGAACGGCGTGGACGCGGCCAGGATCATTCGTGAGACACAGCCCGAAGTTGGCATTGTGCTGTTGTCTGCATTTGACGACGACGAGTTCGTACGCGATTTTCTTGCCGGAGATCCGAAGGGCAAGGCTTACATGCTAAAGCAGTCCCTGACGACCTTGCCGGATCTTATCCAGGCGATACGGGACGTGGCGGATGGCAAAACCGTGCTCGCTCCGCTGATCGTCGCCAAACTCGCTGGCGGCGGCGCTTCACCTGAAAGCGCCTTCCTCGCGGAACTGACTGAAAGGGAACGCGAGGTGCTTGAGTGCATGGCGCGTGGCCTGAACAACGCCGCCATCGCTGAAGAGCTGTACATACAGCCGAGGACCGTAGAACGTCACATCGGCAGCATCTTCTCCAAGATGCGTCTCCAGCAACAGCCGTCCGCCCACGCTCGGGTGAACGCCGTCCTCGCTTACCTGGAGGACACCGGCAGGCTAAAGAGCGGCCGGGCACAGAACTCCGAAGCTCCCGAACGATAAGCACTACGCGAGACGCCCCCGGCAATACCGGGGGCGTCTCGCGTCCAGCCGTAAGGGCCTTTTGTCCGCGCCGCCAGCTTTACTGCGCCGTCATGCCGCCGTCGATCACGAGCTCGCTTCCGGTGACGAATCGCGATTCGTCAGACGCCAGGTACAGGATTCCGTAGGCGATATCCTCCGGAACGCCCAGGCGACCCAACGGCGTCTTGCCGATCCGTTCCTCACGCACACCCGGTTGGCCGTGAAGACCCTCCGTCATCGGCGTGTCCACGAATCCAGGGTGTACTGAATTGACCCTGATCTTCTCGTCGGCGTACTGAATCGCAGCGGCCTTCGAAAACGCCCGGCAGGCGCCCTTCGAGGCGTGGTACGCCGTCCCGCCTTTGCTGCCCACATTCCCGTAGATCGACGAGATGTTGACGATCGATCCGCCGCCGACTCTCCGCATCTCAGCGATGGCGTGCTTGGTACCGAGAAAGACACCTTTGGCGTTGACATCCATGACGGCGTCCCAGCCCTCGACAGTCTGCTGCTCCGTCGGTGGCCGTCCGGGAGCCGATATTCCGGCGCCATTGACGACGATGTCGAGCTTGCCGAAACGCGTAACCGTCTCGGCCACGACAGCCCGCCACTGATCCTCATCGGTCACGTCCAGGTTCAGATATGCGGCTTCGCCGCCGTCATTCCGGATATCGGACTCAAGGGCCGATCCTAACTCATCGTTGACGTCCGCAATAACGACCCGTGCACCCTCAGCGGCGAATATCCGGGACGTAGCCTCGCCGATCCCCGAAGCGCCTCCGCTGACGATTGCGACTTTTCCTTCGAGCCTCATCGTTGCCCCTCGTTGTTGTAGGCCATACTGGGTGGTCTTCGGCGACGAGCGACGATCACTGTCGTCCGTCGCCGAAGACCGGAATGTATCACGTCGGACCGATGCGAGACGACCATGCCCGCGCCGCGACGTACCCTCTCTGAATCAGATCGACATGAGCGTGAACCGTACACCGGACGGGAGTGCAAGATGGTGGCCAGAACCGGGTCAGTCAAGAAGTACGAAGTGGGGCCCAAAGACCTGCGTTGGACTTGCGATCTCGATCAGCTGGGGTTCGACTGTACAGACGAACTCGAACCGCCGTCCGAATTCATTGGCCAGGACCGGGCGGTGGCGGCGGTCCAGTTCGGCCTCGGAGTGGACAGGCCTGGCTACAACATCTTCGTAACCGGCTTGACGGGCACCGGTAGGACGAGCGCCGTCGAAACGCTGCTCGCGCGCGTTGTGGAAGAGCGCAGCGCGTCCGGCGAGCAGCCGCAAATACAGGACATATGTTTTGTCCATAACTTTATGCAGCCGGACCACCCGGAGGCGTTGGTGCTACCTAGAGGAGGCGGACGCGAGCTCTGCTCGCGGATTGCCGGACTCCGCGAGACCCTGCGCCGCGAGATCAACAACGCCTTCACCAGCGATGAGTACCACGCCGCCCAGAAACGGATAACAGACGCCGGCATGGCTCGTCGTCAGGAGCTGATCCAGAAATCAGAAAAGCTCGCAATCGACAAGGGCTTCGCCATTCAGACATCCCAACTCGGGATCGCCGTCATCCCCGTCGTCGACGGCAAGCCGATGGAAGCGGCGACCTACCAGGCGCTTCCAGACAAAGATCGCGAGACGATAGACGCCGCACGAAAAGAGGTCACCGACCAGGTAGAAAAATCGATGCGGGAGGTCCAGGAAAGAGACCGCCATCAGGCCGAGGAGTTGATGGCGCTCGCACGGAGGATCGGCGAGCAGACGATCAAATCTCCATTTGATGAACTTTTTGAGAAATATGAGGGCGTCGAAGACCTGAGTGTGTTCTTGAAGGGCCTCCACGAGTACACGCTTGGCCACCTTGAGGCATTTTTGGGCGAGGACGACCGGCCGAACCAGCCGCCCGCTTTGGGCCAGTTCCCTCCGACGCCCGTCGCGAATCCCCTGCTGCCGTTCGAGGTCAACCTGTTCACCGACCATGGCGAGACGGAAACACCGCCCATCGTCATCGAGCAGCACCCTACTTACTTCAACCTGTTTGGCCGTATCGAGCGCCAGGCCGTGCTCGGGACGTACATCACGAATCACACGATGCTGCGGGCCGGTTCGATCATGTCGGCAAGCGGCGGGTACCTGGTCATGCAGGCTCGCGATGTTGTGACCGCTCCAGGGTCGTGGGAGGCGCTCAAACGGGTCCTCCGCAACGGCCAGTTGCGGCTCGAAGACCAGATGGACTTCGGTCCGGGCGTCACACCTCAGGGGCTCCGGCCGGAACCTGTGCCGGTCAACGTCAAAGTCGTCCTCACAGGGGATATGCAGGTCTATCAGATTCTCGCCTCCGCCGACCCCGAGTTCTGGGAGGTGTTCAAGGTTCGGGCGGACTTCGACTCTCAGATGGAGGCGACGGGCGACCACATATCGGCGATCGGATCATTCATATGTGGTGTAGTGACCGAAAACGACCTGGCGCATTTCAAGAACGATGGCGTCGGCGCCATCGTCGAGTACGCAAGCCGGATGGTCGCGGAGCAGGGCAAGTTGTCGACACGCTTCGGTTACCTGAAGGACGTGATCGTTGAATCCTCATTCTGGGCGCAGAAAGACAGTTCAGATCTTGTCCTGCGGGAACACGTAGAGAAAGCGTTAGAACAGCGGGTCTACCGTTCCGGACTCGTCTCGGACCGCATACAGGAAGCGATGCTCAAGGGCAGGTTGATGGTCGATCTCGAAGGCGAAAGGACCGGCCAGGTCAACGGCCTCGCCGTCTACCAGATGGGAGACGTCGCGTTCGGCAAGCCGAGTCGGATCACGGCGCGCACCTACATGGGACGCCCGGGCGTTGTGAACATCGAACGCGAGGCCAATCTGAGCGGCAGTTCGCACGACAAGGGTGTGCTAATCCTGAGCGGCTTCCTTGGCTCGAAATACGCGCAAGAGTTCCCGCTTTCCGTCGCCGCCAGCATCGCCTTTGAGCAGTCATACGCCGGAGTGGACGGAGACTCAGCCTCGTCCACCGAGCTGTACGCGATCCTCTCCAGCCTGTCCGGGTTGCCGATCGATCAGGGCATCGCAGTCACCGGTTCGGTGAATCAGATGGGCGATATCCAACCGATCGGTGGGGCCAACGAGAAGGTGGAAGGGTTCTTCGATCTCTGCCAGGCCGCCGGGGTCAAGCGCGACGTGGGCGTCATGATCCCGCACCAGAACGTGGAAAACCTGACGCTCCGCCCCGACGTTGTCGAGGCGGTCGAAAGGGGTGAGTTTCACGTCTATGCAGTAAAAACGATCGATGAAGGCATCGAGATCTTGACCGGAGTTTCTGCCGGGAAGCTCGGCCCGAGCGGTACTTTCCCAAAGGGATCGGTAAACGCACTGGTGTCCGACCGTCTTTTGAAAATGGCGGAGGGGATGAAATCGTTCTCACAGGTCTGACTCGGACCGGGCTCAACCGGCAGACATCCCGGTGCGAACAACCGCCGACATCAACATACAAGAGGAAACCGTCCCCGAAATTTCCTCTTGTATGTTGATGTCGGCTCCTTTTTAGGAGGCTGCGAGTGGCGGACCGACCTCCTTTCCCAGCAGGAGAGGGTGCAGGGTGAGGGGCTCCGGCCGTGGCCGGAGTGTTGCCGACGCGAGTTAATCGCCGGTCCTGGAGAGTATTCGACCTGATCAGCCGTCGGCAGCGCGCCGACAGCAGGCCGTCCGAGTAACGCCTACACCCCCTGCAAGAACGGGTTGTTCGCGCGCTCCTCGCCTATCGTTGTCGAAGGGCCGTGGCCGGGGTAGACGATCATCTGGTCTGGCAGCGCCAGCAGGTTGTCGCGGATGCTTTGTAGCTCCTGATCGCCATCGCCGCCCGGGAGGTCGTAGCGACCGATGCTGTTCTGGAACAGCGTGTCACCTGTAAAGAGCGCCTGCCCCGACAGGTAACAGACACTGCCGGGGGTGTGTCCCGGCGTTGCGATCACGAATATTCGCGTGTCGCCGATCTCCAGGTGCTCGCCGCCCGTGACCGGACGGTCGATCGCCGGAGGGTTGGCGAACCCCGGGATCATGGCCGCGAGCGACGACGAAGGGCTCTCGATCTGGCCGCGGTCCCCCTCTCCCACAACGTACTCCCCGCCCGCCTTGCGCTGCAGGTCAAACGCCCCCCCGGTATGGTCGGCGTGACCATGCGTGGTCAGGATGAACTTGAGCGTTGCGCCCGCGGCCTCGATCGCGTCCGATATGCGCAACCCGGACGCGCCCGGATCCACGACAGCGGCCTCGCCGCTCGCCTCGTCCAAAATTATGTACGCGTTCGTTTGCAATGGGCCGACGATCAGCGTTTCGATTCTCAAATCAACTCTGTCCTGGGTTGAGGGCCTGCATCCGGCGGGTCCGAGGGTAGGTGAAATCGCCAGAGATCGTGGTCAAATAGGGCAATCTTGTGAGTGCCAGAGATGCGTCGATGGGTGTCGGTTTCTGGAGCGAGTCTTCCCCATCATCCTTCGGCAGGCTCAGGACAGGCTCCCAACCCCCGTATCGAGTACGGGGCAGGCTCTCTCCCGTTGGAGCCCGTCTCAGAGTTCGCCATGGGACGCAATCCCGCGAAGGAACTTCTCCCTTGTATGTTGGTTGCGGTGAGGCGCGGACGGGGGATCGATTCTCCCTGGGGGCGGATGGCCCGTGGATGAGCATGGCTCCCCGTCTGTGAATCGCTTCTACCCGAACAGTCACATGGGCGTGATGGCCCGTATTTGCAAGGATGGGATGAGCGATGCCTGACTCCGGCACTTTTGTTGGAATAGATGTCTCGAAGCGCTACCTGGATGTGCATGTTAACCCCGGGGGCGAGTCGTTCCGGGTGGCCAACACACAGGACGGAGTGGAGTCGCTGTTGGAACGCCTTGCCGGGTCGTCGCCCTCGCTGATGATCCTCGAGGCGACCGGGAAGTTTGAGGTTGTGTGTGCGGCATCCCTCTCCAACGCAGGGTTGCCTGTGGTGGTGGTGAATCCCCGTCAGATGCGTGACTTCGCCCGAGCCACCGGCCATCTGGCGAAGACGGACGCCATAGACGCAGGGGTGATCGCGCATTTTGCGGAGGCGGCGAAGCCAAAGTTGCGGCCCCTGCGGGATGCGGGTGAGCGTGAATTTAACGAGTCGCTCGTGCGCCGCCGCCAGATCGTTGAGATGCTGACGGCGGAGAAGAACCGGCTGAAGATCACCTTCACCACCGTTGTGCGCAGAGAGATCAAGGGCCACATCGCCTACCTGAAGCGCCGCCTTGGAATGGCCGACGCTGCGCTTGCTGAAGCCATCGAGGCGAGCCCGATCTGGCGTGCGAAGGACGAGCTCTTGCGTTCGGTGCCAGGGGTTGGGGTGGTTACGGCACGCACGCTCATCGCAGAGCTACCGGAGCTTGGACGGCTTACACGCAGAGAGATCGCAAGTCTGGTCGGGGCGGCGCCTATGAACAGGGACTCCGGGAACACGCGGGGGAAACGAGCCATCCGGGGAGGACGTAAAGAGGTCCGCAACGCCCTCTACATGGCCACCCTCATAGCTACACGCCACCACCCCGGAATGCGTGCTTTTTACAGGCGGCTCGCAGACGCCGGTAAACCCAAGAAAGTGGCCCTCGTTGCAGCAATGAGGAAACTCGTTATCGAGCTCAATGCGGTGCTCGCAAGGGGATCAGCATGGGAGCCGAAAATGCCTTGACTTTCAACACAGTCGCTCATCCTCGCCCCCGCATCGAGTACAGGGCAAGCTCTCTCCCGCTGGGAGAAGGAAGCCTGTCTTGCTCCCGAAGAGATGGGGCTTGAGCGAGGGTGAAGATCCCTCCACTTCGAGCGTGTCTCAAAAGCCTCTTCTCCCGGCCGGGTACCCTCCGGGCGCGGGTTCGGCGAGAGAGAAATCCCTTCGTGGAACCACGTCCGACGGCGATTTCTGAGACAACCTCCTTCGGTCGGGATGACGACAGGGGCAGGCCCGCCCAGTTGCGCGTTGGTGCGCACTTCCCACGCGCAACTGGGCGGGCCTTCGCGCCTTCTCCCGCCAGGAGGAAGGGATTTTGCGCGTCTCCCGAAGGGATGGGGCCTGGGTGAGGGTGAAGATCCCTCCACTTCGGTCGGGATGACAACGGAGAAATCCGTTAACCCAAGTCCACATCCGCCGGGAGGAGAAACCCGCCCCCGCGCCCGACGCGGGAGAGAGTTGGGAGCCTGCCCTGAGCGAAGCCGAACGGGTGAGGAGAGTCCGCCATCGGCGGACAATGTCAGCGTGGAAGCCGACTCTGACGCCCTCCGTCAGGAAGCCGCCATCTAGATTTGAGTACTCTGCGAGACTTCGGAGGGTCCTGTGGGACGCACAGAAGCTTGAAAGGACAGTCAAATGGCGAGGTTCGATGGCAAGGTAGCGTTGCTCACGGGAGCCGCCAGCGCGGTCGAGGGTGAGCTAATGGGATTCGGCGGGCGGGCGGCGTGGCGCATGCTGCGCGAGGGCGGACGCGTCGTGATCGCCGACATCGCCGACGAGCGCGGCGAGCGCGCCGTGGCCCAGATGCGTGACGCCGGATTCGATGCCGCCTATCTACACCTCGACGTCACAAGTGAGGGCGATTGGGCCAACGCGGTCGACTCTACACTCTCGAAATTCGGCCGGCTGGACGTGCTGGTCAACATCCCCGGAGCGCGCGACCCGGCGTCTATCCTCGATACGGATGCCGACCACTGGCAACTCGTGATGGACGTGTCCAGCCGCGGCATGTTCCTTGGAGCGAAATCCGTCGCGCCAGCCATGCGGGAAGGCGGAGGCGGGGCGATAGTCAACGTTGCGTCGATGGCGGCGCGTTACGGCGGGACATACGGCGCCGCTTACACCGCGTCGAGAGCCGCGATCATCGCGTTTAGCCGCGCCGCCGCGGTCCAGTTCGCCGGTTTGGGCATCCGCGTCAACGCAGTACTGCCCGGCTGGACCCACACACCATTTACCGACGAGCTGTTCCACGACGCGGACGCCAGCGCAACTCGAATCAACAGGACGCCTCTTCGCAGATGGGGAGAGCCGGAAGAGATCGCCGCCGGGATCCTGTTCCTGTGCTCGGACGACGCGTCTTTCATCACCGGAACCGAGCTCGTCATCGACGGCGGGGTGACGGCGGCGCTTAACTGATGGCAGCCTGATCGTGGTTCGGCCGACGACGACCAGTAATCAGCCCGCGTTCCGCAAAATCCGCTCGAACACCTCAAGCGTCTTCTCGGTGAACAGGTCCATGTTTTCGACGCGGTCGGAAAGCCCGGTCTCAAGCGTTTCGGCGTGCTCAGACGGCCCCGTAACTGCGATACAGGTGTGGCCAGCGGCGTCGCCGTAACGGTTGCCTGTGGGCCCGGCGGCGCCGGTCTCGGCAAGTCCCCATGTCGTATTCAAACGTTCACGCGCTGCTTTGGCGCACAGGAGGGCGAACGGCTCGCTGCTCGACCGGACACCGGGATGGTCGTCGAGGTTGATGCGGGCGAAGGCGTCCCGCGCCGCCCCGGTGTAGATCACCATGCCGCCCATGAAGTAGGCCGAAGCGCCCGGCACCGCAAGGAGCGCCGCAGACACAAGCCCGCCCGATGACGACTCCGAGACGCCGACCGTCTCCCTGCGTTCCTTTAGAAGTGTGCTGATGGATTCAGCAAGTGAAGCAATCCGTGTCATCTCGCCCTCCTCGACCCGGGGACGACGTGGTCGATCCCACGTCATCCGTTGGACGCCGATTGTATGGGCTAATCGGGCACGAATACCGGGCGCTTCGCATTAGGCGTCAGGAATGTTCCCGCACGTCCGTCCCCGGCGCGTAGCAAAGTCGAGGCCCGTCCGGGTAGGCCGTCTCGTCCAGCAGCCCGCGGAACGGGTAGTACTCCTCGTCGGTGGCGGTCCGCCAGCCTGAGAGAAGAAAGTCCGAACCCTTCAGCGCCGCAAACCACACGTCAAGCTCGTCACTCGCGGCGACGGACAGTTGATCGACCCAGCAGGTGTGATCACGAGTGAAGCCTTGCTCGTTGAACTGATAGGTCAACTGGAGGTGGTTGTTACTCTCGCCCGTCGCCATGGCGTTCGTACCGATCAACTGGCCACGCTGCACCGTCGCGCCCTGGGTGATTCCCGGTTCGCGCGCGACGTGTTCGTAAATGAATGTCCATCCCTCGCCCGGCCGTACTTCGTCACCGATCATGATTTTGAGAGTCTCGCCGAGCCGTTGGTCGGATGACGGTTCTACATTCAACACGCGACCGGCCGCGACCGCATACATGGGGGCTCCGTTGGCCATCGGCACGTCGATCCCGGAATGGCCTGGCCCCGGGCGGTCGGCCGACTTTCGGTACACGCCGAACGGGGTCATGAACTCACGGCCTTGTAGCGTGACACTGGCATCGAAGGGCAAAGCGAGGTCGGCCGGTACGGTCGCAGCATCGCCCCCGGAAGGTTGAGTACTCGGACTGATGGGAGCAGCGATGGCTTCGGGGGTTGTGGGGAGGGCCGGTGATGGTGGGATCGTCGGTTGGTCGTCCGGGGGGTCAACCTCGGCCCCGGTTTGACCGAGACCGGCCGGAATCGAAGTCCCGGAAAGCACAACGTCCGGCGACGCCGTCGCCTCGCCGGTTCCGAAAACCTGCGTCCCGGATTCCGCCGCCGTGCCGTCGGGCTCGGCCACACCCCTGTCTTGCCCGTCTGGACCGGAGATCGGCGATCCTCCATCTGCCGAAGTAATGACGCCGGGGACCACCCGGAACGGTTCATCCGCGCCCGCAATCCTCGCCTCGACTGTGCCTTCGATCGCGGCGTCCGTCACTGGCCGGATGCCCAATGTACCCCCGCCACCCGAAGAGCACGCGACGGCCATCAAGGCCAGCGCACACGTACCCAACACCACGAGTTGAAACGTATTTCGCATCCCCGACGACCTGTCCGATCGATGATCCGCGTCGCGCGTCCAACGCGCTCGCTGTATCATCCCGCCAGAGTTGAGGGCACGCCTCGCTGCGCTCTCGCCTTGACCTGGGTGGACCCACCCAATACCGGGTCTTCCGATATCGGCAGCAGAAGTAATATTCACCCTCGCACTGCACTCCCACGCAGACAAAGGAGACCTGACCAGATGGCCACCCGCCCAATTACCGCCAACGCCTCACGGGTGATGGTTGAGCAGCTCACAGCGTCCGGCGTGAAGTACGTCTTCTACAACTCCGGGTCACGGGAGGCGAGGTTCTTCGACGCCCTGCACTCCAACCCGGACATCCAGGGCGTCCTGTCGCTCCACGAGGGCATCGTCACGGCGGCTGCCGGTGGCTACACGCAGGTAAAGGGCGATCCTGCGGTCATGGTTGTGCATCTCGGGGCGGGACTCGCGCAGTGCTTGGGTCAGTTGATTAACATCTGGAGTGGCAGCCTTCCCGTCGTGGTGATCACCTTTGCGGGCGATACCGGCAGCTTTGCGGACCGCATCTCGCTCGACCTCAGCCACACGTTCGGCCCGACCTCCATCGCAGCGCCGTTCGTTAAAGCAAGCTGGGCGGTAATCGAACCTGAGGGTCTGCCCCAGGCGCTTGAGAGGGCGATCCGGGTGGCGAAGACGCCGCCGTTCGGACCGGTTCATCTCGCCGTGTACGACCGGTTGCTCGAGAGCGATATGGTGACGACCGATATCATCGAAGGTGACCTGCCCCAGTTTCGCGCCGGGTACCCGTCCGATGACGATGTCCAGGAGCTCGCCGCGGCGCTGGACGGCGCAGAACGGCCGCTGATCTACGTCGGCGACGGTGTCTGGAAAAGCGGCGCCGAGCGCCAGCTAACGGAGATCGCAGAGCACTACGGCGCGCCCGTCGCGACAACCTTCGGCGACGCCCGCGGTGTGTCCGTCGCGCATCCGCTGCATTGCGGACGGTTTGACCTGGCGGTCGGGGCGGTGAACCCGGACCTGATCGTCGGCGTCGGCGTCCGTCACGGGGGAGCGGGCACGGCGGCTGACTTCGCTCCGTTCTCCTCGGTGGACCGCATCATCTCTGTCGGCTCTGGGGTGGCAAACTTCCAGAATTTACCGGGCCTGCAGTTGGAAATCCTGGCGGACGAGTCTCGAACGCTCGAACGGTTGCAGGAGGCCGCCAGCCGCGGCGCGCCGAAGTCGAAGTACGACGACCGTCGTATACGGTCGCTCGCACAGGCGGCGGCGCAACGCGAAGGACGAAGAAAGACGGTGGGCTGGGCGCCGAAGCAAGAGGGTCGCGTGCGACCGCTCGTGTTGATCGATGCGCTTGATGCCGAACTTGAACGCATCGGGGGCGGCATTATCACGACCGAGCAGTTTGCGGCCCCGTTCGATTGTGTCGCGGCGAAAGACGGCGGCGGGTCCGTTACGTACATTCGTCCGGCCGGTGGGTCGGAGGGTTACGGCATCGGTGCGGCCATCGGGGCGAAGCTGGCGGCGCCGGACTCCCCGGTCGTCGGGCTTGTCGGGGACGGCTC
Source organism: Chloroflexota bacterium (assembly GCA_027623795.1). Taxonomy (GTDB): domain Bacteria; phylum Chloroflexota; class Dehalococcoidia; order Lucifugimonadales; family Lucifugimonadaceae. Next base: position 8,956 of record JAQBUX010000015.1, on the reverse strand, counting down.
GACCTACTACCACGACTCGGGGCTTTGGACCGCCGTCCATCACCGGATTCCAGTCCTTTACGTGATACCCAACAACGGGGCCTACGGCATCGTCGCGAACGCATTTGGCGGCGCGGGCGAGGTGATGACAGACACCGGTGAGTACGCCAGCGTGGAACTTGAAAACATCGACCCCGTGACCATCGCCGCCGGATTCGGCATGGACGGCATCCGCGTCGACGACGAGTCCAAGGTGCAGGAGGCGATCGCCCACGGCCTGGAGGTCGTCATGAAGGAGCAGCGGCCGTACTTGATCGATGTCCGCCTGCCGCTCGGACTCCCGGAAGGAGGACGCCCGGCCGCGGTCTGGAAGTTCGCGGGGTGATTTCGAACGGCACTGATTCTCGGTGCTATCTCGGAATGCAGGAACCATCCGCCGCGATATTCCCTCTCCATGCGGGACAGCGCAGGTGTGAAGGCCTCGGGATCGGACCGCGATCCGATCCCGTGTCAAGCGCAGAGGCGGGCGCGAGGAAGTGCCGACCTCGGCAATTCCTCGCGTGTGGACTTCGGAATGACAAAGCATTCGCACCGGTTCGAGAGCCTCAGGGCGCGGGGGCGGATAGTCATTCGCTCCTACGCCCTTGTGGAATGCCCTCTGAATTGGTCACGACGGGTGAGCCCGCGTATTCGACCCTACCCTTGCCGCTCGATCATGCCTCTGAGGTAGCGCGCCTGGCCGGCGTGCTGTGTGTTGTCGCTGATGACGCTCACGAGCCGCACGCCGGCCGACACCGGCGGGTCGTACGATCGGTCGACTATCCGATCCAACTCGGCAGCGTCCACCCGTCGCAGATATGCACGTGTACGGTCGACCACCGCGTCGTGGTAGCCGAGCAGAAGCTCCGGGCCATCGGGCCGCAGTGCCGCCACCTCCGTCGGGCCGTCGCCCTGGCCATTGTTGGAGGCGTCTGGTGACATCCCGAACCTGTCCGCCCATCCCTCGGCGATCCACGCCTCCTCCAACCCCGTCACATCGGCCAGGTGGCCGTCCTGGATGCGGGTGAGGTGCCAGATCAACCACGCGATCGAGTTTGAACCTTCTTCTGGACGGTAAGCCAGTTGCTCCCGGGTAAGCCCGTCGGCAGACCGGTGAACTAACTCCTGGATACGCGTGTACGCATCAACCAGGATCTCGCTGGACTCCAATGCCCTGTTCCATTCTTAGCCCGTAACCCGTGCCCGACGCTTTCGATTGATAGGCCGACTATCGGGAGTGATCTCGGCGTCAGGGTAACGGTTAATCGGTACCTAATGTTCGCCGAGAGTTGCCGGCCGTCGTGCGACAAACGGGCGACTGTGTCACCATTGCGCCGCGAGCTCTTCGCACTGCAATCAACCTTCGTTCCACCTGAAAACCTGGAACCGTAGCAATCAATCCCTTCCGGAGAAATCGCAAGCCCCCCGCTCCGGACGCGCCCCGGCGCGGCCGGTTCTTTTACGGCTGGTGGATCGTCGGCGCGGCGGCGATGACAAACGGCACCGGCGGCGCATTGCAGTGGCAGGGCTTTACCGTCCTGTTCTTACCGGTCAGCGAAAGCCTGGGGCTCGGCCTCGGCGCCACGGCGCTTGCGTTCGGGCTCGCACGTGCCGAGAACGGCGTCATCGGTCCGCTCTCCGGTTGGGCGATCGATCGCTACGGCGTTCGGCCTCTGATGATCATCGGCACGATAGTTGTCGGCATCGGATACCTGCTCCTGTCCCGAGCCGATAACTACCTGTCGTTCCTGCTGATTTACATCTTTGTGATCTCCGTCGGCGCATCGACCAGTTTCATGCAAGCGACGACCGCCGGGATCAACTCCTGGTTCGTGCGCAGGCGCGGCCTTGCGATGTCCATCAACGCGGCGGCGTTCCGGCTCGGTGGCGCCGCGATGGTGCCGATCCTGTCAGTCTTCGTTCTGGAGTACGGCTGGCAGAAGGCTTCGGTCGGCATCGGTCTTTTGATGATTTTTCTGGTTACGCCCATGGCTCTCGCCTTCCGGCGTTCTCCCGAGGCGTACGGTCTTCGCCCGGACGGCGATCCACCACCGCCGAGTTCCGGCCCCGTTGAAGACGCGACCGCCGACGGCCCGGATCTGGCAATCTCCGATGACGAGAGCTGGACGACCAGAGAAGCGCTGAGGACACGTGCGTTCTGGGTGCTCTCGATCGGCACGATGCTCCGAATCGCCGCCCATGGCACGATTTTCGTGCACATGATCGCGATCCTGGACTGGAAGGGTATAGACCGGCAGGTCGCTGCGAACATGGTCGGGCTGCTCGCCCTCATCGCCGTGCCACTCATACTCCTCGCCGGATACTACGGCGACCGCGTCGGCAGGACGAAGCTACTGTCCGTCGGCTACGCGTCATCGGCCGTTAGCCTGTTCCTGGTCGCCTTCGTGGATGGGGTTGTGCCCATATTCCTCGCCCTCGTGCTTTTCGCAGGCTCGGAGGCGGGCAGTTCACTCAACTGGGCACTGGTGGGGGACCTATTCGGCCGGAAAAGTTTCGCCACTATCAGGGGCATGATGGCGCCCCTGTACAACAGCGTCCTGATGATCGGTCCGGTTGCGGCGGGGTTCTTGTTCGATGCTACCGACACCTACACGCCGGTCCTCATCACGGGTGGAGTTCTCATGCTCCTGGCCGCGGTCGTGTTCCTAAGGCTGGAAGCGCCGGTACGAACGCCGCGAGCGACGGAGGAACCGTTGGCAACCGTTCCGAGCGCCGTCGAGCAGAGGGTCACGGCCGACCCGTCGCCGGACGCCTAGCGCGTCGCTGCCCGCCGTTCAGCTCGCGGACGACAACTCGCCAAGAAGGCCCACGGTCCGGTCCCATGTCCCCTCTGGATCCGAGCCGGCCGTCAGCACGGTCACCAGGACTTCGGAAGCGCCGAGATCGAACGCGTCGTTGATCCGCTGCGCCACGCGCTCGTCAGACCCGTAAGCGACAATCTCGTCCACCATGCGGTCGCTCCATTCGCCTGACTCGCTCGCCTCCGGATAGCCAGACGCCGCGAACATCGACTGATAGAAGGGCAACCGCGCATACACGGCAAACTGCTCGCGTGCCGCGGCCCTGACCTCGCCGGGGTCCGCATGCACCGTCAAGGGGATGTGCGCCACGAGTGGTGGCACCGATCGGCCTGCTGATTCCGCGCCCGCTTTCATCGCCGGGATCGCGACGTCCCGCAGGTACGGGAGCGGGCACATCCAACTGATCGCGCCGTCGGTGGCGGCGCCGGTGAACTCGAACGACCGCTGGCGAAGCGCCGATGCCATGACCGGCAGCCCTGGATAGGCGATGGGGATCGACGCGTGGGCGCTCAATCGCTCACCGTCGAACTCCACGGTTCCGTCGTGCAGCAACGTACGGACGACGTGCACGTACTCGCGAAGGTGGCTCAGGACGCGTTCAAACTCGATGCCGAACGGGCGCGCGATGGCGGGGGCGTGACTGGGACCTAAACCGAGCCTGAACCTTCCCGGCGCGATGCTCTCGATCACTTGCGTCTGCTGGGCGGCGACGATCGGATGTCGCGGCCACGTGGGCACAATCGACGTGCCGAGCAGTATCCGCTCTGTTCGCGCCGCGGCCGCTCCCAGGATAGTGAGGCCGTCCGGTCCGGCCCCTCCGGTGGTGAGCCATACGGCGTCGATACCGCTCTTTTCCAACGTCTCGATGCGGGCCAGTACGTCCGCACCACTCCCGCCCCCTGCCGCAACGCCGATATTTGAGTCGCCCATCGTTAGCTCCGTTTCGCCCGGCGGCGGACACTATCGTGCTTCAGCATCACTACGCTTTCAGAATCTCCCGGCGCTCAAGTACCTTTTGCACTAACGGCCGCATCCCGAGCGAGCGAGCGATCTCAAGCGCGTCGTCCTCCAGGGAACGGACAAATGCGGGAGACTCCGTGCCCGCATCGCCACACGCAACGGAGTACTGGTACGCCGTCCACGCAAGGAATAGCCGGTACCCCGCGGTTCTGTAACGCTCCGTGGCGCCCTCAAAGTGGGCTCGACCTTCTTCGAACTTTCCAAGCCGGTAGGCGAGCGCCCCGCGGACCGGCGCCGGGTGGAACCACCAGAGTTCTCTCGCGTCCGCAAGCTCTCCGTACTCTGTCTCCATAGCCTCGACATCGCCCGCGACCATAGCCGCATGGGCGAGCGCCATGTGGGAGACGAGTTCGGCGTTAGGGGTTCTGTGTGGCGACGACAGAATCTCGTTCGCGGCCGCTGTTCCCAACTCGACATGCTCCGGCCGTCCCGTTATGTTCGCTATCCACGGCATCACTCCGGCCATGTGCATCAGACCGGTCGGCAACCCCATCGACCCGCGTCCGCGCATGCGATCGAAGTGGTCGAGATAATCAGCGCCTCGATCCGGATTGGAGGTCTGGTACTCCACGGTCGCCAGTAATCCGAACACCCTCGGATCATCCGGCCAGGCGTCGAGGGCGCGCTGCCCGTGTTCGCGCGCTGCGCGCCAGTTTCCGCAGTGAAGCGACTCCATGAGATTCGCCCAGTGAATAGTCCCCAGCCATGTGTGATCGCGCGCCCGCTCCGCCGCGACGACACCGGCCGCGAGCGCCTCGCGCGCCCCCTCGCGGTCGCCCGTATCCGAAATGTCCCACGCCGTGGGCCAACGCGCTATCGACTCAGAAAGCGGGTCGTCGAAAACCTTCGCGAGCTCTAATACGCGCTCGGCGTGTCTTACGGCGGAATCCCCGCGCAGGTTGAACATGTCCAGCATCGCGGCGCTTGCAGCGGTGCGCATCTCCAGCCCGATATCTTCCTCTCGCTGAGCGATCTCGAGTGCGGTATCGAGTTCGGTGTGAGCCCTCTCGAAGTCAGCGAGGAGGACGCCGACGTACCGGCCCAGCAGTGAGTGGATACGTCCGGCGTCGAGCGACATCGGAGAAACCAGCTCAAGCGCCCGCTCCATGAGGGGGATCATCCGGACCTGAGCCTCGCCGGCCGTGACCGGGGATTGCGCCACGGCGGCGGCCTTCCGAGACTGCCCGGTCTCTGCGTAGTAGTTGAACGCCGTCTCGATATGCTTGAGGGCTTCATCGATGCGACGCACAGCGGCGTATGCAGCGCCCGCGCCTGCGTGCAGGGCGGCCGTCTCGTCCGTCAACCGATTGGACCCGGAGGCCTGTAGCGCGCGATCAAAGATCAGTCCCGCGTCCTCGAAGGCGTACTTATCGAGCGCCTGTTGGCCGGCAACCTGGGAGAAGTGGATCAAGCGTTCGGGGGAGGTGCCGGCCTCCGCATAGTGGTGCGCAAGCTGCCCGGCGTGCTCATCCGCGGAGGCGCCGTACAGCTCCCGAAGGCCCTCCGCGATCCGCGCGTGCAGCCTGGCCTGTCGTGTATTAGACACCTCGCCCGCCAGCGTTTCCCGAATGAGGGCGTGACTGAACTGATACGAGCCGATGCTGGACGGAAGTTCGTCGATTATCCGTGCTTCCAACGCCTCTTCCAATACAGCAAGGACGCGGTCCTCGGACATGTCGTCGAGAAGCCGATCAAGCTGCTCCAGCGTGAAAATCCGGCCGATCACGGCCGCCGTCATCAGTGTGTCGTAACAGCGCTCGCTAAGCCGGTCCAGGCGCCGTGAGATCACCTCCCACACGCCCTCCGGCACGCGAACGTTCCAATCCTGTCGATCGGCCACCGACCGCAGGCGTTCCGGCGTCAACAAGCCCTCTTGCGCAAGAAGCCGGACGACCTCGGTCACGTACAGCGGGTTGCCCTCTGTCTGTGCGTAGACAATTCGTAGCAACGCAGGTGGCGCCGGAAGCCCGGCGACTGCCGTGATGAACGCCTGGACGTCGCCCTCGGTCAGTCCTTTTAGCGCGACACGCTCAAACTGGCGTTCTCGCAACAGTTGTCCGAGGGTCTGCGCCAGCGGGTGTCGTCGATTGAGCTCGACGTCCCGGTAGTTGCCCATGATCAGGATTCGGCCGTCCGCTATCTCACGTCCGGCAAATTCCAGCAACAATAGCGAGGACGAATCCGACCAGTGGAGATCGTCGAGAACGATTACGAGCGGCATGTTCCGTGACGCCGTCCGCAAGAAAGACGTGATCGAATCGAATAGCCGGAATCTGGCCGCCTCAGGGTCATCAATCTGAGCTGTACGCCCGGCCAGCTCGGGTAGAGCGTCGCGAACCTCGGACACGATCTCGGCGATGTCCGCCGCCCCTGATCCCATCTCCTGCCGGACCTGGTCGTGGTTCGTCTGATTGACGTACGACCGGATCGCCTGGACCCATGGCCAGTACGGCGGCGCCCCCCCCGCTCTCGTAACAGCGGCCCCACAGAACCCGCGCACCCCGCAATCCCGCATACCCGGCGAGTTCCTGCGCTATCCGCGTCTTTCCGATCCCGGGCTCTCCGACCAGCGCGACGAGCGAGCCGTGGCCGGAAAGCGTCTCTTCAAAGATGCCGCGAAGTTGGTCCAACTCAACCTGGCGGCCGACGAATACGCCTCCACCGGTCTCGGTCCCTATATCGGCCGGGTCGACGACCCGGGGCGCCGCCGGGTCTATCGTCCCGAGCACCTGGAGCACCTCGGCGGCCGACTCCGGCCGCTGACCCGGGTCTTTGGACAGAAGTCGCATGATCAGCGCTTCGAGCGGCCTGGGGCAATCAGAGTTGTGCCACGACGGCGAGACCGGCGAGGTGTTCACGTGCTGGCTGATGACGGCGATCTCGTCGTCAGCGACGAAAGGCGGCCTTCCGGTCACCATCTCGTACATCATCGCCCCGAGCGAGTAGAGGTCGGAGCGCGCCGTCACCTCGCCGCCGGTCGCCTGTTCCGGCGGCATGTACGAAACGGTACCGATCATCATCTTTTCGGAGGTCAGGCGAGACTGGTCGGAGACGACCGCAAGCCCGAAGTCACCGATCTTGGCGGTCCCGTCGTCGGTCAAAAACACGTTGCCCGGCTTCATGTCCCGATGAACGACGCCGTGCGAATGGGCGTAGTCGAGACCCCGGCAGACCTCGGCGCAGAGACTGAGCGTGCGCGCAAGCGGCAGCCGATGCGCTTCGGCTTTTTCGATCAGGTCCTCGACGTCTCCACCGCCCGCCAGCTCGGTCACGATGAACGGCTGGCCGTTTTCTTCTCCGAGGTCGAGGATGGTGAGGATGCTCTCGTGCGCGCTCAAACGGCCCATGGCGCGCGCCTCGCGTAGGATGCGGGCGCGCCCAACGTCGTCGACGCCCTGGATCTTGATGAGGGCGAAAGCCGCCATCCGGTCCAACGTGATGTCGTGGACCAGGTAGACCCTCTTCTTCCCGCCCTCTCCGAGGAACCGCTCGACAACGTACCGGCCGTTGGCAAAAGAGACCGGATCGGTCTCGCTCGCGACCGGCGCCGGGGTTGCGACAGGCGTCTCATCGGGGGCCGGAACGGTCCGCGGCGGACCGGCCACGACGGGCTCAGGTTCGTTCTCGATGGCCTGGGGCGAGGCTGCCTCAGACGCCTGGTCGGGAACCACGATATCTGAAGCCGTCGACGAGTCGTTTCGACGGTCTGCGATCCTCAATAGCGCCGAGGCATCGGCATTGTCAGGATCGATCGCCAGGACATCGGCGCACAGGTCACGCAGGCGCGGCCAGTCGCCGGCGTCAAGGGCCGCGTCCGGCTCGTCGAGCATCTGCTCGACTCGCTTGATCATTCTCTCGCTTGGCATCCGATGGATGATACAGCGAAGGGCCGATCCTGACCCGAGATTCGTAGCCGGAGACGCAGGCGTTCCCTACCAGGCGTCGCCGCTGCCGTAGTCGCGCGGACGCCATCTGTCGAGCTCGACCAGCGACAGGAACTCGGCCACAAGCTCGTTGAACAACGTCGGCTCTTCGATGTTGACGGCGTGGCCAGACTGTGGGATCACGGCGAGCCCGGCCGACGGAACGGTCCTCTTCAGGAACAGCCCCGGTCCAAGACACGGCTCGTCTTCGTCGCCGTTGATGACCAACATCGGTACACGTAATTCGCGGAGTTCCGCTTCACGCGTGTATATGGATGGCCGGGTTCCCTGGAAGCCCTGGAAGGTGTTGGCCGAGCCTTCCGGAGAGTGCGACATGAACAACTCTTCAAACCGGGCGTAACCCGCCGGGTCTTTGTGCCTGAAACGGGCACGGGTGTCCCCGGTGATGTACGTCCGCATCGCCTCCATCCCGCCGGACCTCATCAGGTTCGCGTAGTTGGCCGAGTTGGAATGGAACTTCTCGACGTCGTCGGAGCCGCTCCCAGCCGCGGCCACGATCAGCGATTTGCACATCTCCGGGTGCGTGAGTCCGAACCCGATGGTGGTGTACGCGCCCATCGACAGCCCGCCGATGTGTGCTTTTTCGATCCCAAGATGATCCAACAGGCCAAAAAGATCGGCGACCTGTTGCTCATGCCCGTAATCCTCCCAGGACTCGGGAACGTCGGAAGGTATGTAACCGCGGGCGTTGTACACGATCACCCGGTACCGGCGGGCGAAGTAGTTCACCTGCTGGTCCCAGCTCTCCAGGCTCCCCGCGAATTCGTGTGCGAACACCAGCGGAAAGCCTTCGCCGGTCTCCTTGTAGGCGATCTTCACGCCATCGATGTTTACGGTATCCATGTTCATTTTGTCCTACTCGTTCAACGGTTCGAATCATTCCACGCCGACCTCAACCGGGCACTCCACCGACCCTGAAGCCGGGCACAACGCCCACCCTGAAACCGGGCATACTACCCACCCTGAGGCTCTCGAAGGGTGAATCCGAGGCTACTCCGGTGAGGCCCCAATTCAGCCCGCCACCAGGGACCGCGTCAAGTGTCGAGCCGCGGGCGGGACAAGCCCGCCCCTACTGTCCTGAGTCTGAAGTTAGAGATCCAATTTGTCGTAACTCGCGTTTTCCTGCTTAAGGAGGACGATTATGCGAAGAGG
>JAQBUX010000299.1 GCA_027623795.1 Chloroflexota bacterium | reverse complement strand
AATGCTACACAGGAGGGTGCAGGTTATGGAAATCGGTCGCTTGCTCAAAAGCGTGTCCCGCCTGGACCAGTAACTGCTCCGACAGGTGGTGGCCGACGAATTGGAGGCTGAGCGGAACACCGTAGTCGTTCAGGCCGCACGGCAGCGAGATCGTCGGAACCCCGGCGTAGTCCATCGGCGCGGTAAACCTGGATTGCCAGATGTCGCGATCCGCTGGGATCGGGCCATAGAGTTGCTCGGCCGTGACCGGGTAGGCGGTTCGATGGGCGGACGGACAGGCGAGGATGTCGATGTCTTTCATCGTAAGCCTGAGGCCGCCGTTGCAGGCCGCCCGCAACACATTGGCGCGTGCGTAATCCGCCGCCGTGTGCGATGCGCCGTTCGTGAGCCACTGCCGGAACCAGGGTCCGTACTCGTCCGAACGTGAAGGGAACGTATCGGCGTGCGCGGCTGCGGCTTCGGACGAGCAGATGACCGGCCACGCCGCCATGTACTCGCGCAACCTGGCCGGCATCTTCACGGGCACGATCGTGGCTCCGAGCTTCTCCATGACGCCGACGCTGTTACGTATCGCCGCTGCGATCTCCGGCTCAAGATCCTCGGACGCGTACCGTTCGTCGTAACCGACCCTGATACCTCGCACCCCGGCATTGAGCGTGGCGGTCATGTCCGGGACCGGGTCAGGGAGTGTTGTGGGGTCGTTCGCGTCGAGCCCGGCGATCGCCTGCAACACGATCCCGGCATCGGCCGCCGACCTCGTGAGCGGACCGACGTGATCGAGTGACTCGGCGAGATTCATCACACCGTACCGGCTGACCCGGCCCCATGTCGGCTTGAGGCCGACGGTCCCACATGCCGCAGCCGGGTACCGGATAGACCCGCCGGTGTCGCTGCCGAGCGTCCCGTATGCCAGCCCCGCAGCGGCGGCGCAACCTGAGCCACTCGAAGATTGACCAGCCCAGTGGCCGGCCTTCCATGGATTCTCCGGGATGTCCAGCTTCGGGTTGTAGCCGCCCATCGCGCCCTCGGTCAGGTTGAGCTTGCCGAGCAGCACCGCGCCGGCCCCGTAAAAACGGCTAACGACCGTGGAGTCGAAGTCTGGAACGTTGCCGGCGAAGACGGCACTCCCGCCCATGGTGCGAACGCCGTCCGTGAAACACAGGTCTTTGACCGCCACGGGGATTCCGTGGAGTGGTCCGCGGTAGTTGCCGGCGGCGATCTCGGCGTCTGCGGCCACAGCCTGCGCGCGCGCGCTGTCCGCCATCACGGTCACGTACGCTTTCAGACGGCCGTCGAGCGCAGCGATGCGCTCCAGTTGCGACTCGGTCAGCTCGACCGACGACAGCTTGCCGTCACGCACAAGCGGGGCGAGCTCTGCGATCGTCTTGTAGTGGAGTTGATCGGTGGCGGGCATGAATGGCTCCGAAATGCGGGTCTGAATACGCGGAGTGTGGGACGGCGATGCGTCTCCGGTTTCCGTTCGGACAACTATCCCCTAGCCTCTGTCCTTTTTCCACGCCTCGAACTCGGCCAGCAAGGCGCCCCTCGGGGGGTACGCGTCGACGACGGAGTAACCTTCTTCAACCTTGAGGCGGATGAACAACTCCCGTTCCTCTGTTTCCAATCCCACCTCTGCGAGCCGCTCCGCGTAAGAGGCGGGAATTACGACAACCCCCTCGTCGTCTCCCAGCAGAACGTCGCCGGGAATTACGGCTACTCCACCGCACTGAATTGGTACGTTGAAGTCCGCAGGCCACAGAGTCCTGACTCCAGCGGAAGGATGGACGCCTTTCACGAACACCGGCAGCCCGACATCCTGGATGTAAGGCCCGTCTCGAACCGCCCCGTCCACGGCCGCGGCGACCGCGCCTCGATATTTGACCCGCGCCGAAAGTATGTCGCCGAGCGTTCCGGAATCGAGATCGCCAAGGGCATCGACGACAAAGAAGTCGCCCGGTTCCAGCGTCTCGATCGCACGTCGAAATGCGGCCTCGCCGTCCACCTCGGTCAAACCCGTCGCTTCCAGGTCTTCCCGGTATGGAATCCAACGCATCGTGAACGCACGTCCAACGAGCCGATTGCCAAGGCCAAGGGGAGCGAGCGGCTTCAAGCCCTTCAAATAGGTGTTCCGGATGCCCATCGAGTAGAGCGTCCAGCAGGCCGTCGCCGTGCTTATCCGGGCGAGTTGGTCAAGGACTGAGCTCGAAACAGGAAGCCGGCCATCGGTTGTCAAGTTTAATCCACCTCGCAGAGCGCTACTGCTACTACTCGAATCCGGCGGGCTTTTTGTCAGCCCATGGCCTCGCGTCCTCGAACGCCTTGGACGCAGCGAGGACCGTCTCTTCATCACCCCAACGGCCGACGATATGCAGCCCGATGGGCAGCCCGTCGATCGAGAACCCGGCCGGAGCTGTGGCCGCAGGATTTCCGCACATGTTGAACGGATAGGTGAAGGGCGTGAAGCCCCACAGTTTGTCCGGGACCTGCTCGCCGCCGATCGTGTCCGGATGCTCCCCCACCTTGAACGCCGGAGTCGCCAGTGTGGGTGTGAGCAGCAGGTCGTAGTTTTTGAAGAACTCACTCACGTAGTGGCGGTAGAACTCGAGCCGGGAGTAGGCGTCCCATAGCTGCTCACCCGTCACTCTCTTTCCACCCTCAAGCCCGTCGCGGAAATAGTCGGTCAGCAGTTCGCTGTGCTCAAGCAGACCGCCGCTCACCGAGTACGTGCGGCAGCGCCAGATCGTCATTAGAAGATCGTACATCGCCTCCGGTGAATCGATCTTGAACCCGGGCTCCTCGACCGTCGCGCCCATCTCCTCGAACGCCTGCGCCGCGCGGCCGGCGACCTCGCGGACCTCCGGGTCGACGGCCACCCCGCCGAGGTCCGGCGACCAGGCGATGCGTAGTCCCTCGACACCACGGCCGAGCGCTGCCAGGAAGTCTGGAGGCTCTTCCTGGATGGTCAGGTGCTCCGCATTCGTGTGTGGACCGGCGAGAACTTGAAGCAGCGTTGCGGCGTCTGTCACGTCACGCGCCATCGGGCCGACGCATGAGTAGTTGAACCAGTGCCAGCTATCGATGCCGGAGGAGTAACGCGGCACTCGGCCCTGCGTCGCCTTGATGCCGTAGATCCCGCAAAGTCCGCTCGGGATGCGGATCGAACCGGCGCCGTCGCTGCCCTGGGCGATCGGCGTGATCCCGGCCGCGACCGAAGAGCCTGCGCCGCCGCTTGATGCGCCGCTGGTGCGCTCAGTGTTCCATGGATTGCGGCAGGCGTCGCCGAGTCGATTCTCGTTTGTGCCGATGTGCCCGTACTCGGAGGTGTTCGTCTTGCCGAGGATGACTGCGCCGGAATCCTTGATGCGCGTCACGGCGAGCGAGTCTTCACCGGCTACGCGGTCCTTGTAAACCAGTGAGCCCGAGGTGAACCGGACACC
>JAQBUX010000298.1 GCA_027623795.1 Chloroflexota bacterium | reverse complement strand
GCGGCGGGTTCAAACCAGAAGAGCACCTGCCGCTCGATCTCCAACGGCAGATTGAGCTCCGGGACAAGACCTGGAAGCCACGCCCCGGCGGTTATCAGCAACTGGCCGGCGCTAACGCTGCCCGCGAAGGTCTCCAGAGTCACCCCGTCACCGTCCGCCGTCCAGCCCGAAACCTGCGTACCGTACCGAAGCTCAGCGCCGCTTCTACTCGCCACGTCCAGGTGCGCAGCGATGCACCGCTCCGGGAACAGGATGCCGGACCGATCTTCGTATATCGCGGCGAACTCGTCCGGCGGCGCGAACTGGGGCCAACGTCTGCGCGCCTCTGCGGCGTCCAGTACCTCGTGGGCCAGACCGTGGAGTTCGGCGGAGCGTCTGGCGCCCGCAACGGTCTCCCCCTCCGGCGGGCCGAACATCACCCCGCCCGTCTGGCGCAGCAACGTCTCTCCAGCTTCCGCCTCAAGCTCGGCCCACAGTTCGTAGGACCGCTGGACGATCGGCACGTACGCGGGCGACTCGTGGTACGCCTCCCTGATGATGCGCGAGTCGCCGTGCGACGAGCCCATCATGTGGGGCGGCGTGAACCGGTCAAGCCCGATGACGCTCGCGCCGCGTTTGGCCAGGTGATACGCGGCTGCGGAGCCCATCGCCCCGAGTCCGATGATGGCTACGTCGTAGTTCGTCATGCCGCTCCGAAAAGCCGGTCGAGTCGAGCCGAATCAATCTCGTTGAGCGATTCGACCCGCAGATCAGCGGCGGATAGGTCCGCCTCAAGCGTCATCTCGCTCGGGGCAGCGATGCAGTACATGCCCGCCCCTTTTGCGGACGCAACCCCGGCCGCCGAGTCCTCGACCGCCAGACACAACTCTGGTGCGATCCCCAGCGACCGCGCTCCGGCGAGGTAAGGCTCCGGAGACGGCTTGTGCGCTGTCACATCCTCGACCGTTATCACTCCGGCGAAGAACGAGGCCAGGCCGAAACGTTCGAACACGTTGTCGATATACCAGCGGTCTCCGGAAGTAACCAGAGCGCATGGTATGGAACGCTCAGACAGCCGCGCCAGCAGATCTCTGGCGCCGCCTCGAAGCTCCAGATCCGTTGCCGCCAGCTCTGCGAAGTGGTTCTGTCGCTCCTGCAGCACGGCCTCCGGGTCAGGCAGGCCGTGGGTCTCGGATAGTTGGAACATCGTGCCCCTCACCGTTCCGCCGATGAAACGCGCCTTCTTCTCCTCGAACGTGAAATCCACGCCGTAAGACGCCATCGCGCGGCGATCCGCCTCGTAATGGATCGGTTCGGAATCGACTATGACGCCGTCCATGTCAAAACAGACGGCCATTAGTCCCCGGGATTCACTCACCCTTAGACCGCGTGGACTATCGACTCAAGCTCCTCGCCTCGCGCCAGACGTGAGACGTTGGCCATCGCAAAATCGGTAGACCGGATACCGGACTCCTCTGCAAGGCTGGCGAGGTGAGGCGTCACGATGACGTTATCCATGTTCAACAACGGGTTGTCGGTCGGCGTCGGCTCCTGTTCGAGGACATCGAGACCGGCTCCGAAGATCTGGCCAGACTTCAGGGCCTCGATCAGCGCCGCCTCATCAACGACAGGCCCGCGACAGGCGTTGATAAGGATCGCCATCGGCTTCATCAACTCAAACTCGCGGGTGCTGATCATGTGACGTGTTGAGCGGTCGAGCGGCACATGCAGCGTGATCAGGTCCGACGTGCTCAGAAGCTCATCCAGCCCCACACGCTTCGCCCGAGTCTCACGTTCAACCTCTGCCGGGATCTGTACCACGTCCGAGTAAATGACTTCGCACTCCCAGCCCCGCAGTCGACGAGCGACCCGGGAGCCGATACGCCCCAGTCCTACGATGCCGACCGTCTTGTCGACCAGGTTGTGGTACTCCTCCTGCTCACCTGTGACACCCGCCATCCAGGTGCCCTCTCGGATGCTTGAAAGCTGGAGGTTGATCTTCCGATAGACGGAGATCATCAGAGCGACCGAGTGCTCGGCCACCGCCACGGAGTTGCCACCGCCGTTGTTGGCGACGAGCACGCCACTTTCCCCTAGCGCTCCCTTGTCCAGGTAGTCCGTCCCGGCGGAGGTTGTCTGGACGAGCCGCAGATTCGGCAACCTGAGCGCGAGCGCGGTCGTCACAGCGCTCGGCCCGGCCGGCACGATTGCGATGGCGTCTCGGGCCTGCTCGAACAGGTCGTCCTCAGACTGAGCGCTATTGATCCACTGGACCTCGACAGATCCGCCGTGCAGGGCGGCAAGTTGCCTGTACCGCTCCATCAACGTGCGGGTGCGTGCGTCGTCCGGACCGATAACCGCTACCTGGGGCAAGGACATGGGGTGCGTTCCTCCAAATACCGTCTAGGGGCTCTGGGCAAATACCTTCGGGGGCTCCGGGAACTCCTCTGAAAACTCCATCGGAGATCGTTCCCGACTCGACATCGACCAGGTGTCAATCGTCCTGTCGGCGCGTCGCTCCAGATTGGAATTCTCTAAAGCAGCCGGATTATAGACCGGGTGAGACCCGACGACCGTGGCCGCCATGCCCTGCGGCCCGCACTTATAATCCCGGCACCACGACCAACGACCCCAGACTCGGGCCGAAGGAGCACATGACAGGCGCATACGACTCCTCAACGATCAGCGCGACGGCCGTTGTCGACGCCCTCCACGTTCACGGGATAACTCACGCGGTCTGGCTCCCGGACAGCGAGACCAACTTCATGCACGTCCTGCTGACCGAAGACGATTCGATCCGCCTCGTGCCGGTGTGCCGCGAGGGCGAAACTATGGCGATCGCCGCCGGGTTGTGGATCGGCGGCAAAAAACCCGTCGTAATGATCCAGAACACCGGCGTGTTCGAGTCAGGCGACTCGATCCGGGCGATGTCCCTCGACACCGGAATGCCGCTTGTCATGATGATCGGATATCGCGGCTGGACCCGGCACGGCGCGACCCCGGACTCTGCGGCGCGATACATCGAACCCGTCCTGGACGCTTTCGGCATCAACTACTACCTCGTAGAGCAGGCCGAGGACATGGAACGCATCTCGATGGCGTTCAGCGAGGCTGAAGAGACGAACCGTCCGGTGGCGCTTCTGATGGGCAGGGAGTTCGGCGAGTAAACAGCCGATGGCGCCGCTTGTGACACGCTTGGCTGATTTGGACCAGATCGGCGTTAGGTTGAACCTGTGCCAGTGCGCTCCAACTGGCTACTCGGCCGCCTACACGTGCCACCAAAGGACCAATTTTTCTTTTTTTGCGGACGAGCTTCAGGTATATGCACCTAAAAAAAATGAGTCGCCGTCGCCTCGTGTCTGCGAGACTTTCGATTTTCGCAAAACCGTCCGATCGCCAGTAACAGTAGATAACTATGCATAAAAAGGCAGCTTTATTCTACGATTACCCCCCGGGTGATGG
>JAQBUX010000297.1 GCA_027623795.1 Chloroflexota bacterium | reverse complement strand
CCTGGTCGCTCCGACAACGTCGCCGCCCTGGACTCCCCTGTTTCGCACCGCGTCGGCCGTGGTCACGGACGCCGGTGGAGTGTTGAGCCACTGCGCCGTCGTCGCCCGGGAGTACGGGATACCCGCAGTCGTCGGGACGGGGATTGGGACGAAACGCATCAAGGACGGCCAGCGTGTCAGGGTCGATGGAGATGCCGGAGTCGTGCGAATCCTGGACTAACCGGGTTTGCCGGGAAGACGTAGGACATAGGCCGACGGAAGTGATCTAAAGACTCAGGTGGAAGCGGCCTCGTTTGCGAACACGACGAACGACGATGCGAAGAAGGAAGACCCCATGACCCAGACACTCCAAACCAACAAACAGGGCGTCGCCATGCGAACGAAGCAGGGCATGCTCGGCGCCGTCGACATCCCGTGGAACGACGACTTCTCACTCGACGAACCGCACTTCCGCGGGTTACTCGGCCACCTGTCCACGCTCGGCGCGCATCAGCTTTACGTGATGGGCACGGCCGGCGAGGGTTACGCCATGTCGGACGACCGGTTCAAGCACGTCGTCGACGTTTTTGTCGACGCGATGCGCGGCACCGGCGTCGGCACTCAAGTCGGAGTGATCTCGCTCGCCACAGAGCAGGTGGTGGAGCGCATCGCGTACGCACACGCGCTGGGAGTGCGATCGTTCCAGATATCGCTGCCGTCATGGGGCGCCGTCAGCGACGCCGAGATGCTGAGCTTTTTCAATACGGTCTGCGGAGAGTTCCCCGATTCCGAATTTCTCCACTACAACCTTGTGCGGGCCAAACGAATCCTGGACGGCGATGACTACCGCATGATCCTGGACCGCGTGCCGAATCTGGTCGCCGCCAAGCAGAACACAAACGACATCTCTCTCATCAGAAGCTGGATGCAAAAAGCCCCGGAGATGCAGCACTTCATGCTGCAAGCCGCGTACGGGTACGCCTCACAGTTCGGCGAGTGCTCCCTGCTGTGCAGCATGCACGGGGTCTATCCGGAACTGACGAGGAAGTACTTTGACGCGGGATCGAGCGGAGACATCGCCCGGACGCTGAAGATCGCCGAGACGTTCAACTTGCACCGCGACGGCATCTTCGGCCACGTCGACAGGACCATGATCGACGGCGCATACGACAAGCTGCTCGTCTGGTTGACCGACCAGTCGTTCCCCCGCCGTCTCCTGCCGCCATACGAGGGTTTCAGCGACGCCGAGGCCGTAGTCAGCCTGGAGTACTACCGCCGCAGCATGGAAGCCGGATAAGCGGCCGCGGTAAACGTCCCGGCACCCAATTTGGGGATCCGCAAGCGTGTGGCGATGTCCGATTGCGGCGACTTCATCCTCACGGAATCCTCACACCGGTTCGCGCGATTTATCACGCCTTCCTCACCGGCGCGCTGAGATGTTTGTTGTGTCGACGCCGCAGACGTCCCACATCGGGTGTCTCCATCAGCCAGAGCGGCAGCCAAGCGGGGTTGGTGAGGCCATCCGACCAGGACGCCTGCGGACGTCGACAATGTGGCCAGACGGCGGGCAACGCCCGGAGTCACGCGGGAGGGAATCGGGACGGGCGACCTGAGACCGGTCGATGGCTACGGACCGGTGAACGGTCGATTTTGCGAGGAGCGATAGCGGACGACGAGATATCACGTCGCCCCGCGTTGGATGTACCCGACCGGGGCTTAGGCCAAACCTCCCGGCTCCCCCGGTCGTGGTGTGCTCCTCCAAGCGGCGGACCGGGCTACGTCGGGCCCGTCCGCCGCACTTTTTTTGCCCGATTCCGCTTCGGGGTTCCGGTTGTCCAGTTCTCGATCGGGCATGACCGATCGCGCGTGATGCGGCGGCGGAGATTGGACGGAATCCTCAACTGCTCCTCGATACATCTGTAGGGGCGGGGCTTGCTCCGCCCGTGGCCCTCCGAGAGCCTTCGGCTGAAACAATGCCTGGCCCCTCAAGCCGAACGTAATCCTCAATCGCCCGCCGCAGCGACCTCGCCACGGCACACGCCCTCCGAATGGCGCACTGATCGTCGATTCGCTACCCTTGCCGGGTCCTCGACGCCGCCGTTCTGTATCGGCGTCCGGCATGGGCCATACACGATTAGGAGTATCGATGGCGCAGTTTCGGATCATGGTCAGCCGGCACTCGGCTTTTTACTCGCCGTTAATCGGCACCGTCGCAGGCGGCTTCCTCGCCGAAGAGGGGCTCGACCCACACTACGGCGGCGAGGTTCCTCCCTCCACTACCGCCCCCAAACTCCTGACTGCCGGCGAAATCGACGTATGCCAGGGCGCGGTCTCGGCGAGCTGGGCGTTCCTGGAGCGGGGTGAGACCCCGCCGATGGTCCACTTCGCGCAGATCAACGAGCGGGACGGGTTTTTCGTTGCGGCGCGCGAGCCGGACTCGAACTTCTCGTGGGGCAAGCTGTCCGGCTCCGATGTCCTCGCCGACCACGGCGGCCAACCGCTCGCAATGTTCAAGTTCGCCGTCCACAAGATGGGCGTCGATTACGGCTCTTTGAACGCCATCGACGCGGGAACGACTGCGGAGATCGACGCCGCGTTCCGGTCAGGCAGGGGCCAGTACGTGCACCAGCAGGGGCCGGCGCCCCAACAACTCGAGGCGGACGGCATCGGGCACGTAGTGGCATCTGTCGGCGAGGCGATAGGTCCGGTCGCGTTCTCGAGCATCCAGGGCACCCGTGAGTTCGTCGCCTCCGAACTCGGTAGCGCCTTCATCCGGGCCTATACAAAGTCGCGCCAGTGGGTGAACAACGCTTCGGCGGAGGAGATCGCCGATCGCGAGGCCGATTTCTTCCCGGGCATCGACCAGAAGGTGCTCGCCGATACGATCCGCTTCTATCAAGGACTCGGCTGCTGGAACCCGGCCATAGAAATATCGCGCGGCAGCTACGAGACCGCCCTGAATGTATTCCTGCACAGCGGACTGATCACGAAGCGACATTCGTACGACGACGTGGTTGTCCCACCACCGCAGGGGTAGGCGGGTCCAACTCGATCGCCAGAAGATGCGTCGCCCTACCGGAAATCAGGGAACAAAGAGCTTCTCCCTCGTCTGCACTCAGCGAACACCTGGGCATCAAGCGGCGACAAAAAGGGCTTCCTCCCTCGCATGGAGGAGGTTTGGAGGTGGGTCGCTCCGTGTGTAACCACCCCCAAGCCCCTTCCTGCATCAGGAGGGGGCTTTACCCCGGCTTTACCAAGGAAAGGAACCCCACATGGCCTTCGCAACCCTGCCCGTTTCCGAAGTCGACTCACTCCGTCGTTCCGTCGAGACCAATGGGCTGACCTACTCGTACCTGGAGTACGGCTCGCCTGACAACCCGCCGGTCATCCTGCTGCATCGCGTGTGGAGCACGGGCGCCGTCTGGCACGACATCTCCACCGCTCTGGCGGAGTCGTACCACGTCCGCG
>JAQBUX010000296.1 GCA_027623795.1 Chloroflexota bacterium | reverse complement strand
CTGCCCGCGCTCGATGCGCTCGTCGGCCTCGGTTTTCAGATCGTCTGCGATGCGCTTGCGGGACATCTCGGCATAAGTCGGGTTCAGCTCCAGGCCGATGTAGTTGCGGCCGAGGCGTTGCGCTACCAGCCCGGTCGTACCCGCGCCGGAGAAGGGGTCGAGGACCGTCGCCGGGACGCGCTCGGCGTCGTGGGCGCAGGTGGCTCGCCAGCCGGTTGAACGGGTCGGTGTTTCACCTCGCTCGAACGGTGCGCCGCACTCCGCGCAGACGCCGTGCTCGGACGTGCCCGCCTTGATGCACGGCTCGACCAGCTTCGGCGGATAAGTTGCGAAATGTTCGCCGGGGAACGGCGCAGTCGGGATCGTCCAGACGGAGCGGTGGTTTCGGGTGGCCTTTGCCACGAACGACTCGCGCAGTCCGTACCGTGTCCGCTTGTTGGCTCCAATGGACACACCTGCCACCGCGCCATCTCTCGCGCTAGTAACAAAGCCCGCCTCACACCTTTCAAGCGACGCTGCTAGAACCGGCTCCCGTACCGCCTCGGTGTCGTAGAAGTAGCGCGCCGCCTTCGTAAGCAGGAAGACGTACTCGTGCGCCGTAGACGGCCGGTCGGTGACGCTCGACGGCATCGGGTTCGGCTTGGCCCAGATGATGTCGCTCCGCAGCCACCAGCCGTCCGCTTGCAGGGCGAAGGCGACGCGCCAGGGCAGGCCCATCAGGTCTTTCGGCTTGAGAACCGGGTTACGCCGTCCTGTCGGCTGGTTCCACTTCTCAGCGGGTGTCCCGCGATGAACCACCGTTGACTTCCCGTGGTTATTCGGTCCCGGGCTGTTGTACTTGTCGCCGAGGTTCAGCCAGAACGTGCCGTCGTCCCGCAGCACGCGCCGGACCTCGCTGGCGACCTCGACTATCGCGGCCACCCATTCATCGACCGACGCTTCGAGGCCGATCATCCCGTCCACGCCGTAATCGCGCTGCCCCCAGTACGGCGGCGACGTGACGCACATATGAACCGACGCGTCCGGCATGGCCCGCAGCAGGTCGCGGCAATCGCCGACACGGATGTCGATCATCGCTTGCCCTCCTCGTTTGCTTTGCACCCACCGCACACCATCGGCCCGGTCGCCGGGCAGCGGAGTGGCTCAAATACGCAGCCCGACAGCCCCGCTACGGAGCGCAGCAGCCGGTCGAGCCGGTCCGTCTTGTCCAGCCGCTCGGTCCACGCGGCGTACTCGGCGTCCGCCCATGCCAGCAGGTCGTCGCGGTGCGGGAGCCACTGTTCGTAAAGCTCACGGATGCCGTCGCGAACGTCTTGCACATGGGCCGCAGCGGTGGGATCGACGGTGATGGGGGTCATAGCGTCATCTCCCCGCGTAGGTTGTCCCACGGCAATATCTCCTCGGGTCCGTCGTCGTCGTCTTTGTAGGGCAGTCTCGGTTTCTCTCTCTCCCCCTGATTATTCAAGGTGTATGTAGTAATCACCCCAGCCCCTTTAGGGGGCTGGGTGATAACTCCACCATTGCTATCTGATAAGTCGTGATAATTATCATGATTATTTGGGGCCATCAGCCCCCATCGCTGAGGTCGTCCGCCCCCGACCTTGACGAACCGTTTGGTCCCTCGATTCAGTGCGGTCGTGATTTGCTGGACGGGTGTGCCGGTGCGCTCAGCGATCTCCGCCGCGGTCAATGCGCCGTCACTCCCCAGCACGTCGGCAATCCGCATGGCGATGGGCAACTTGCGCGTGTCGGTCGTGGCATCAACGGGGTCGGCCCGGCGGTAGACGATCTGGCCGTTCGCGAAGTCCACGGCCCACGCCATCGTTGGATTCCGGTGGTCGTTTGTTTTCTGGTGGATCATCGTGAGGTGCAGGGTCGATTCGCCCTCGGTCGATTCGCCCAGCATCTCGTAGGTTCCGCCCTGCGGCTGCGTGTACCAGTACTGCGAGCCGATGGGCTTGCCGTTCGACTCGGCCTTTGCGACGTGTGCGATTGAGAGCCACGTTCCGCCAATGACCCGGGCGGCGTTGAAGTAGCCGAGTACCGCGGCTTCCTCGTTGATCTCGCCGCCGCACGCCATCCCGACCGAATCAGTGACGATCAGACCGATGCCGTGCAGCCCGCAGTACCGCTTGATATCGTCGGCTGAGTCGGCCAGTAGCCCGTGCATCCTGCGGTAGTGCAGGTTCGGGCAGTCCGACCTGCCCATCACGGCCAACATGCTTGCGGCACGGCGGCGGTGGGCGAGTGCGCTGCGCTCCCAGTCCAGGTACAGGGTTCCGCCGCTACCCTGCACGTCGAGGCCGGGGATGATGCTTCGGCCCACTGCGTAGGCGATGGCGATTGCGAGGCCGGTGACGGACTTGCCACCCCCGCCCTGTCCGAATATGACGGTGTGTTCGTCAAGTTGGAGTAACGGCGAGACGAGGTATTGCGTCGGGCCAGGGTCTGTAACGGTTGTTAGCACGACCGCAGGGTCGCCCGGCGACCAGTTGTCCTGAACCGCGGCGGAGAAGTCCTCGATCAGCGCGGGCCATTCTTCGTCGCGGCGTTTGGCGAGCGAACGGGCCAGCCCTTCTTTGGCCGACTGCGACATGAGATTGACGCGGGTGTCGGCAAGCAACCGGCGAGCGGGCCGGTTCGGGTCCGGCTTGAACTGGATCGTCAGCACGACGTTGAACTCGCGGGTCCGCCGGTCGATGGCCTGAGCGGTGAACCGGATGAACCTGTCGGGGAACGTCACGGAGATGTCGCCGTTCGTGGCGGTTGCGACTTGCGGTTCCGTCGCCGCTAATTCGTCTCGCTCGAATCCTGCTTCTCGTGCGATCTCGTCAATCGACTTCATGTATCAGTCCTTCGTAAGAGCGTGATGACATCTCCGCCTTCCGCACACGTCCAGCAATAGAACGATTGGGTATCGCGGTAGACCGTGAAGCTGGACGCGTTGTTGCCCTTGTGCAGCGGACAGGGGCCGCGACCGCGGTTGCCGGTCCAGCGCATCGGTGTCAGGCGGTCGGCCACGTCTTCGATGCGTGTGCGGGCCTTGATCTCGGCTATCGTCTCGCCGTGGCGCGGCTGTTTGCGAACGAATCCGGGCGGGTTGTAGCCGTGCTGAACGGCCCACCGGACGCCGCGCTCGACCGCATCGTCGGGGTCGCACCCGAACTCGGTGAACAGCAGGCTCCAGTTGGTGACGGCGGACTCGAAGTCGTCGTAGGCGGTGGCCCAGAATCCGTCCAGATCGTTGCGGAGGCTGGGCATCGCGGGTGCATATTCAGACAAAAGAAAACCCCCGGTGGGTGGCTGACTGTTCACATCTGCCCCGGGGGTTCTCGAATGTCAGTTTACCACCCCGGATGATGTGAACGGTGGCTACGTTATCACACCCGCCCTTCGTGCCGCGGCTTATCTAGCCCATGTTCGGGATGCCACCGCCACGCCAGCACTTCGCAGCCGTC
>JAQBUX010000295.1 GCA_027623795.1 Chloroflexota bacterium | reverse complement strand
GCGCTTCCAGAGTCCGGACACCAATACACCCCAACCAGCACACTCCGGCGCCCCTTCACGCCCGTGCCCGTAGGGTTTGCCGCTCGGCAGCCTCCGCCGTACCCTTACCGTTGCGCACATGGACTCATCGATAATCGAACGCCTCGCCTTCTGAAACTGAGCAGGTCAAGGCGTCGAATCGACCTTCAGACTGACCCGGCAGACTGACCCGGCAGACTGACCCGGCAGACTGACCCGGTTCGGACCTCCGGACCCGGTGGGCGGATCCCCAGCGTTCTTCTGAACAAATATCTGAACAGATAGAGGACCGTCCACCGATCGGCATCGCGACCCCCGCACACAACAGCCATCGAAAAGGACCGCATCGCAATGACCACCGCAGACCGCCCCGCCGGCGCAATCTCTAAAGTCGCCGCCAACCGTGCGGCCAAGCGCGCCCCCGGCAAGTGGCGCTCGTGGGAGACCACGGAGGGCGCCATCCGCGCACCGCACCGCTCGATGATGCGCGCCATGGGGCTATCGGACCGTGACATCGACCAGCCATTTGTCGGCGTCGCCTCCACGCACAACGAGGTCACGCCCTGCAACATCGGCATCGCTCCGCTTGCTGAGGCCGTCAAATCCGGCGTCTCTGCGGCTGAGGGCACGCCCTTCCTCTTCAGCACCATCACCGTCTCGGACGCCATCTCCATGGGCACCGAGGGCATGAAAGGCTCGCTCGTCTCCCGGGAGATCATCGCTGACTCCATAGAGACGGTCTGCTTTGCCGAGCGCTTCGACGGCCTTGTGGCCGTCGCCGGCTGTGACAAATCGCAACCCGGGGCGATGATGGCGATGGCGCGACTCAACATCCCGTCGGTCTACGTCTACGGCGGCTCGATTCTGCCCGGAAACTGGCGCGGCAAGGACATCCAGATCCAGGACATGTTTGAGGCCGTCGGCCAGCACCAGGCCGGCCAGATCGACGACGAAGAGCTCTACAACATGGAGCTGCGCGCCTGCCCGGGCCCGGGCGCGTGCGGCGGCATGTTCACGGCGAACACGATGTCCAGCATCGGCGAGGCGCTGGGGCTTTCGCTGCCGGGCGCTGCGTCCGAGCCCGCGGTCGATCAGCGCAAGATCGCTTCCAGCCGGGCCGCCGGTGAGGCCGTGATGCACCTGCTCCGGGAGGACATCCGACCTTCCGACATCCTGACGCGCAAGGCCTTCGAGAACGCCGTCGCGCTGGTGGTGTCGATGGGCGGCTCGACCAACACGGCGCTCCACCTCCCGGCGATCGCATACGAGGCAGGCGTCCCACTGGACCTGAAGGACATACACGACATATCTATGCGAACGCCGCTGCTTGCTGACATGAAGCCGGGCGGCCGATACCTCATGTACGACCTCGACCGCGCCGGCGGGATCCCGGTGCTGATGAAGCGACTGCTCGACGCCGGCGTGCTGCACGGCGACGCCATGACGGTGACCGGCAAGACGGTCGAGGAGAACCTGGCGGACGTTAAGGACGATTCGTCGACGCACATATACCCGTCGAACGGCAAGCCGGAGCCGATCATCTACTCCATCAAGGAGCCGATGTCCGAGACCGGCGGCCTTGTCACCCTGTACGGCAATCTGGCCCCCGAGGGCGCCACGCTGAAGGTCGCCGGCCACCAGTTCGGAGCGAGGTGGTCCGGTCCGGCGCGGGTGTTCGAGCAGGAAGAAGAGCTGATCGATGCGCTGAACAAGCGCACCGTCAAGGAGGGCGAGTTCATCGTCATCCGCTACGAGGGGCCGAAGGGCGGGCCCGGCATGCGGGAGATGCTGCAGGTGACCGGCATGATCGCCGGGCAGGGGCTGAACGAGAAGGTGTTCCTGATGACCGACGGCCGATTCTCGGGCGCAACCCACGGCTCGATGATCGCCCACGTCGGCCCGGAAGCCTTCGTCGGCGGTCCGATAGCCGCCGTCGAGGACGGCGACACCATCGAGCTAGACCTGGAGCACTTCGAGCTAAACCTGAAGATCTCCGACGAGGAGTTGGCCCGCCGCCTCGCCGCCTGGACGCCAAGAGAGCCGCTCTACACGCGAGGCACGCTAGGCAAGTACATCAAGTTGGTGCAGCCGGCCGCGAAGGGCGCGGTTACGGGGTAGAAGGGGGTACTTCTTGATCCGTTTCGCCCACCCGAGACATTAGGCATTGCCGTTCAAGAATCCACCTGGTTTCTTCGCACCGGAAACGCCCGTGCTATGCTGTTGCACGGTCCAGTACCGCTCACGTTCGGAAACGTCCGGTGATCGGGAGGAGAATCATACTCCGGCCCGTCAGGAAGCCAAACGGCTACCAGGCAAGGCAGGAGGGTAGTGATTAGGTTCTTTATGAGCATAGTCACACTCCTATCAACTTTATGACCGACGAATCTACGACCTTGGTCCAAGATTCGTCTTGCGGCACAATCTAAGCCTCGGCTTGGATTGGAATTGTCATCTGATTTCGTCAGCTCTGACAGCACCGTCAAGGTGGCTTGGGAGACAGGCCGCAGTCGTCAACCCTGCCACCTTGATAACCTGTTTGGGATGCCCTGGAAGCCGGGTTGTGGATAGACAATGGCGTCCTCAAAATCAGCCCATCCTTGGTACATTAAGAAACGGTACGTCCACTTTGACGTGCCGTTAGAGTTGTCCGCAGCAGAGGCATACGTTACCAATCCAGATAACGTCGCGGCACACCCTTTCTTACCATTCCTCAGATTCGATCTTATCGAGCCACGCTCGAAGCGCACCGCTATCGGGCCAGGCCTCTTCGGTTTCGATCCGAAGCATCGACCCATCTCCTACGCATCACACCGCGATGGTTATATCTACGCGTATTACAAGTACCTATTAAACGAACTTTACGAGTCACATATTCTGGCAAACGGCCTCGACCGACCCGTAGCAGCATTTCGATCTCAACGTGAACGAAGTGATAATGTATCTCTAGCTCGCGACGTGTTTTCGTTCATTTCTACTCTTGGGCAATGTGATGTTTACGCAACCGATATCACGGGCTATTATGACCATATTGATCACGGACTACTCAAACAATCATGGGGCCGTTTACTATCCACAGATAAGCTTCCTATCGACCATTTTAAGGTGCTCACCGCTTTAACTCAGTATAGATATGTCCGGTTGCATAAGGTTTGCAACACATTCAATTTACCAATTCCTCCGAAACGATACATATCTCCACGAATATGCACTCCACGCGAGTTTCGGGAGCGCATAGTTAAGAGCGGATTGATAAAACCTGGTACTCGCAATAAAAGAGGAATACCACAGGGATCCGCAATCAGCCCATGTTGGACTTCAGCATAGTGGGACGGTTTCGGTAATAGAGAGATCAGGCTGTTGCGAGCTGCTCCCTGAGGGCGTGGTTCGATAGTCTTCGTCGATCGATCGTCCTCTCCTTGACCTCCCTCCTGCGTTCCAGTAT
>JAQBUX010000294.1 GCA_027623795.1 Chloroflexota bacterium | reverse complement strand
CGTCGCCCCCGGTCGCCACGACCGCGGTGCAGCGAACGATGTTGAACAGGTTTACGAACCCTTCGAACGAAATCGTCCCGTCAGATTCGTTCGTTATTTCATAGTCGACCATGAGAAACCGTCGTTCCGGACCCCCGGGCAGGATCGTGGACGCGGTAGCCGACAGGCGTGACCGGGTCCAACAGGCTCGGGTGATCGACATCGAGACATCGTGAATCAGAGGGATCTTTGCCCCGTCGACGACGATCTTCCGTACCTGTCCATCTCCACTTCCAGCACCGCTCAAGATATCGGCCGCCAGGTTTGTTGGACCGCCGTCGAACACCAGTGATGCGACGACAATCCAACCGATCACCGCGGTGACACCGATCGCCGTTACCAACATCGCCGCCTGGGCGTTCCGGTTGTGTATCAACTCAACCCCCTTCCCGGTGACTCTGCCCTCTCGTGACCCTATCGGACCCAGGCGACTCGGATGCCAGTGCACCCTAAGTCGACACCGATGCGGGCGATACAATCCGGACTCGAAATGAACGAAGGCAATCAGGAGTGCGATTTGCCCGACCGTCCCAACATCGTCTTCTTGTTCCCGGACCAGCTTCGACGCGACTTCCTGTCTTGCTACGGCGCCGACTTCATCGATACGCCCAACATCGACTCCATCGCCGCCAACGGCACCCGATACGAGCAGGCGTACTCGCAGTCGCCGATCTGCGTCCCGGCACGTAACGCCCTGCTGTCCGGCATGAACGCCATCCGCAACGGAATCACTGACAACCTGCACGGGATTCGGCTCGACTACCGGGCGGCGGGCATCAAGACCTGGCCGGAGTTGATGAACGACGCCGGTTACTACACCTCGGCCGTCGGCAAGATGCATTTCTACCCATGGGACGCCCGGTTCGGGTTCCAGCACCGGGTGATCTGTGAGGACAAGCGCTGGCTCAACGTCCAGGACGATTATTTCAACTACCTTCGTGAGCGCGGGCTGCGAAAGCTTCACGGCAACGAGCACGAGGGCTACCTGGAGAACAAGGGCGCGATCGTCCACCAGCTCCCGTGGGAACACTCGTGGGACCGGTTCGTGGGCCGCGAGGCTGTGCGGTTTCTGGACGACTACGGGGGCGACGGTCCGTTCGCCATGATGGTCGGCTTCCCCGGCCCGCACTGCCCGTACGACCCGGCGGCTGACTTCGAGGACGCATGGAAGTTCGATCCCGCAGATATGCCCGCGCCGGCGCCAGACGCCGGGGACACCCCGAAGTTGCGCCAGGGCAACATCGACGGCAACAAGGGTGACTGGAACGGCGTCGATATCTCCGAGTTCACCGAAGCCCAGAAGCGCAAGGTAAGGGCGCACTACGCCGGACTCGTGAAGCAGGTCGACCACGAGGTCGGCGAGGTGCTGGGCGCGCTCGGCCGCAACGGTCTACTCGACAACACGGTCGTGATACTGGCGACGGATCACGGAGACTACCTGGGCGACCACAATCTGATCGGAAAGGCGTCGTTCTACGAGGCTGCGATCCACATCCCATTGCTTGTCCAGGGGCCCGGGTTGCCGGCGGGCCAGGTGTCGGACGATCTGGTTGAGGTTCGCGACATCACGACGACGATGCTGGCGGCGGCGGGGGTCGCAATCCCGCAACACATGGATTCCCGGCCGCTTCCCGGGCTGGGGTTGACCGATGAACCGGCCAGAGACCGTATCTACGGCATGCTGTCGGACGGCTGGATGATCTACGACGGGGAGTGGCGGTTGTCTCGCTACTCCACGGGCGAGGTGACCTTCTACAACATCCCGAATGACCCGCTGGAGCAGGTGAACCTTGCGAACAACCCTGCGCATCGGGATACGTTTGATCGGTTTGGCAACGAGTTGTCGACGGAGATCATGAACTCGATGCGGCTGTCGATGCACGACCGGTTGGCCGATCTCGGTGGGATGGCGACGCAGATGGCGTTCGGCTACGAGGGACAGGAACGGCAGTTCCCGTTCCCGGTTACCGATGTGGCACGGTGAGCATGAAGAATCACAACTCCTGCTGCGCTGTGTCCCGAGACGGCGGGGCCTCTCCTGATCCGGGAGGGCAAACCAACCGGCAAACGGCGCTTGGTCGCGATGAGCTGACGGCTGCCGGTTCACCCGGCGAGTCATCGTCGTCCCTGTCGCCCGTAGCGCCACGCGCTGCGTTCGACGACTCGATGATCAAGATCGCCGGTGGGCAGTTCCTGATGGGGACAGACAACCAGCGCGGATTCCCGCTGGATGGTGAGGGACCGGTGCGTGAGGTGAGCGTCGATCCGTTCTACATCGATTCGACGACCGTGACGAACGTGCGGTTCGCAGAGTTCGCCGACGCCACTGGCTACACGACCGATGCAGAGCGTTTCGGTTGGACCTTTGTGTTTTACGACTTTGTCTCGGAAGAGACCGCGAAGTCCGTGGACCAGGCGGTCGCAGGCGCAGAGTGGTGGCGACGCGTCGACGGCGGCGACTGGCGTCATCCTGACGGGCCGGACTCGTCGATCGAGGAGCGTGAGGACCACCCGGTGACGCACGTGTCGTGGTTTGACGCGCTGGCGTACTGCGAGTGGGCGGGCAAACGGCTGCCGACGGAGGCCGAGTGGGAGATGGCGTCGCGCGGTGACTTATCGCAGGCGATCTACCCCTGGGGCGATGAACTGGTTCCAGACGGCCGCCACATGTGCAACATCTGGCAGGGCCGATTCCCGGTGGAAAACCGGCTGTCAGATGGATTTGCCGGGACCGCGCCCGTCACGTCATACGAGCCAAACGGCTTCGGGCTCTACTGCGTATCGGGAAACGTGTGGGAGTGGTGCGCAGACAACTGGAGCCCGAGCTTCCATCAGAACCCGGACGCCGTGTGGGACAACCCGAAAGGCCCCGCGACCGGCAACTCGCGCGTCATGAAGGGCGGCTCGTACCTGTGCCACGCCTCGTACTGCAACCGATACAGGAACGGCGCACGTACGAGCAACACGCCGGACAGCTCCACCGGCAACCTGGGGTTCCGCTGCGTTCGTGACTTGTAGGACGGCTATCAACTGCGTCTGAGCGCGTGGCCTGGGCCGGTATTGACCGGTTTGCCCTGGTTGGCGCCTGCCGCTTTGCCGCGGGTACCTGGCCTGAGACTCAGAGCGTCATCTGGAACCTGATCGTCATCCTGAACTTGATTCAGGATCCGCACATCCAGTTTCGACGCCCCGATGCACGGTCATGGGGCACTCCACTTTTCGGTGAGTTGTGCCGGAGTTATGGACAGCCTGTTGGGCATAGCGAATGGTCGAGTTACTCGACCGGATCCTGAATCAAGTTCAGGATGACATGGGGCGGGCTGCGATGACATGGCGTAGGCGGCGGTGACAGGCGGTGGGCGGCGGCGACATGGCGACAACACGAGGCAGGCGGTGATGATGCGGGGATCAGGTACAGACTGACGAGGTGCACGCGGGTATGACACTT
>JAQBUX010000293.1 GCA_027623795.1 Chloroflexota bacterium | reverse complement strand
GACCGGTTATGGCACATGGACTACGACCGTCACCAGGCGCTCGGTCGGTGGGCGGAGTGGGCCGGGCCGTCTGCGCTCAAAGCGGATCGACTAATGCGGCGGCTCAGCCTTGAACGGGCGGCGAAGGCGGACCTGGCGGCGTCGCGACCGGATGCGCAGGCGATGGTGTACGCACTGACCGACGGCATCAACGCCTTTATCGACACGACGAAGACATTGCCCGTCGAGTACAAGCTGCTTGGCGAGACGCCTGAGCGGTGGGAGCCCTGGCACTCCTTTGCCGTTTACAAGGTGCGCAACATGTTGATGGGCACGTTCGACATGAAGCTGTGGCGCGCGAGGATCACGAACGCGCTCGGCCCTGAGCGGGCAGCAGGGCTGTTCCGCGGCTACCCCGTCGGGCACCTCGTGACGACCCCTCCGGGCGTGACCCACGAGGGAGCGCGTTACGACCCGTACGAGGAACTGGCGGAGGCCTGGCAGCAGCTCAACCAGATCGGTGAGATCGATAACGGCAGCAACGCATGGGTCGTGAGCGGTAAATGGACCGAGTCCGGCCAGCCGCTCGTGGCGGGCGACTCCCATCGCGGACTGGACACGCCCAGCGTCTACTACCAGATTCACATGACCTGCCCCGGCTGGTCGGTATCCGGTTACTCGGTCCCCGGCGTGCCCGGTGCGCCGCACTTCAGTCACACGGAGCATGTCGGCTTCGGCATGACGCACGGCAACGCCGATTACCAGGACCTGTTTATCGAGAGGTTCCGCGAGGCAGCTGGAAGCCTTGAATACGAGTATCGGGGTGGTTGGTACCCGGCGGACGTACGTACAGAGACGATGGGAGCACGCGGCCACGAAGATATCCAGATCGAGGTTGTCATCACCCGGCATGGACGGATAGTCGCAGGCGATCCGAGGAAGGGCCTCGGTCTCGCTTTCAGCCACACTGGCACGAACGGACCGACCAAGTGGATGGACGCGGTGCTGGACATCCTGCGGGCAGGTGACGCCGACGAACTGGAGCAGGCTGTCAAGGAGTGGACTGAGCCCGTCAACAACTACATGTACTGCGACACAAAGGGCAACTTCGGCTACCGGCTGCGAGGTCGCATCCCGATCCGTGACGTCGCCAACACTTGGGCGCCGGTCGACGGCGCGTCCGGCGATTACGAGTGGGAACGTGAGATTCCGTGGGAAGAGCTGCCGCACATCCGCAACCCGGAAGTTGGCTACGCCGTCACCTGCAACCAGAAGGTGACAACGGACGAGTACCCGTATCACATCAACCATTTCTTCGCGAACGAGTGGCGCGCCCGGCGCATCACGGACCGGATAAACGCGGTGCCGAAGGGCGCGATGAACGTAGAGTCGATGGGCGCCATCCATGCCGATCGCGTTTCCATCCCGTCGAAATGGGTGGCGGAACGGATCGCGTCGCTGCGGTTCGAGGACGGCCGGGAGCAGGGCGCCCAGTCGCTCCTTGCGGTCTGGGACGGCGAGATGGGCCGCGACGATGTGCCGCCGACCATCGCAGCCGAGGTGATGTCACAGGTGTCGTGGGAGGTCGCGAACCACCTGTTCGGTCCGATGGCGAACGAGGTTCTGGCCGGGACCGGACGTGGCGGGCCGGCCCACTGGGGCGAGTTGGCTTCGCACGTCTGGGAAGGCCTTCGGGCGGACGACGATGAGCTGCTGCCTCCGGGCAGGACATGGGACGACGTGTTGTCCGACGCGTTGCCCGCCGCCATCGACGAGCTAACAAAGAGGTTGGGGCAGGACATGTCCGTCTGGACATGGGGGACCGTCCACCACACGAAGCCGGCGCACCCGCTTACGGCCGTATTCCCGGAGACCGACGGGATGCTGGACCCGCCGCAGATCCCGATGGGTGGCGGCATCGACACGCCGCAAGCGGGCAGTTTTTCGCAAGGCAACAAGTACGTCATCACCGGCTTGTCGGTAAACCGCTACATCCACGACCCGTCGGACTGGAAAAACTCGAAGTGGGTCTCTCCGCTTGGCGCGTCGGGTCATCCGGGCAGCCCGCACTTCGCCGACCAGGCGCCGATCTGGGGCGAGGTCGACTACGTGCCGCAACTCTGGGACTGGGACGAGATCGCGGCACGGGCGGAGACGACGCAGAGGCTTACGCCGGCCTGACTGGTTACTGGTGGCGCAAACGTAATGTGAATGCCCTCACAAACGTGTTTTGAGGTAAAATACAGGTAGAGGGGAGAAAGGGTTCTCCCCCCACAAGTGGCTTGCTGAACAGGAGGAAATGGAGTGTGAGTAGTTCGAAACTCGCCGCGTTGCCTCTGGCGGACCGTACTTGAGAACAACAGGGTCGACGTTTCACGGCTCGGGCCGTGAACAGGCCGTACGGTAGCCATCCCGAACAACGAACAGGTTCGCCGGTATTGGCAGCGCGACGCCGTCCGCAAATTGACGGACGAGGATGAGATCGACCCGCCGGGCGTGCGGATGTGGCCGCTCCCGGCATCGGCAAAGTGCTGGCACGGGCGCCCTCCACAAGCCCTATCACAGGCAACCGGCGCCCTGATCCCTCAATCTTTTGGGGGGGGAGTGGGGGGGTGATAAGGCGTAGCGAGCCTGAAACCCGCCAGTTCTGGCACGCGGCGGCAGTGCCGTACGCGTTGAGTAGAGAGGGGAGGCGCGTCGGTGTTCACCACCGTTAAGGTACGTGTCTTCGTGTGGACCCACAGATGGTTCGAGCCTCTAGCGGGACCCGGGCGAGGGGGTCCGCGGTCAACGGGACGCCATTTGGCCGTCGACGCTCCTCGGAGCCGGGTCGTGCGAGCCCTCCGGGTTTGCCCCGCACATACAGGGCTAGAGTGACCGCCCCCGGGCCGATCGGCCCCGCGGCGGCAGCCCATCCGGTCATCATGCCGGGAAGCGGGACCCCGAGGGGATTGGGTGGGGAGTGAGAAGGCACATAAGGGGCCGGGCGATTGCGTCCGGCCCTGATTTTTGCCCGGCCGAGGGAAGCCGATACGCCGGGCACATCAGCCGTCCAGATCTTTCGACCACAAGGCGCTCCCACGAGACTGGGTCAATCCGGGACAAGAAACGAGTCTGTAATCAACCCGGGCCCGAACGCCCACCGGCGTTCGACGCCTACTCCTTGAGGCTGAACGGCGGGTAAACGTCGGTCGTGAGTACGAATGCGTACGCCTCCACGCGGAGGCTGTATCGCAATACGCCAACCATGTAGTCGAACAGGCCCCTCGGCATGCGTCCCGTAAACAGGATGACGAACCAGGCCGCGATTGCTGCCAAAATCGCGCCGATCGCGAGAATGATCAGAACCACGTAGTGTCCTGAGTCTGAAGTTAGAGATCCAATTTGTCGTAACTCGCGTTTTCCTGCTTAAGGAAGACGATTATGCGAAGAGGACGCTGGTTACCTGAGTTGACGTTGGCCCCTGATGAACGCACGACGCCGGAGGGCTGGGTGCGGCGCCGGAAAACGGCGCAGTCCCTGTCGCAACGCGCACGTATCGTACTGGCGTG
>JAQBUX010000292.1 GCA_027623795.1 Chloroflexota bacterium | reverse complement strand
CGTCGCGTCGCCGGGGGTGGCCCACTTTTACTCCGGCGCAGCGGTACGTTTTTACGCCGCCCTTGACACATGTCCCGGAAAATGTCCTGATCGTCGACGAGCATCACTGTGCGCATAGAAAAAATTGATCCCCGGTGTTCACAGGTCGATCGGCTCAAATCTAAGAGATTCAGGGCCTTTTTGAGAGCGGGCAAGCCCCACGGAGGCCGTCGGTTAGCCCTTAGGGTCAGTTACCAGCTTCCGGAACAAAGTCGACCATCGCAACTGGAGTATCGGACGTTGCGGCGCGGCTTCCAGTTTCAGTCGTGGTCGAGAATTCGTCTGCGTCGAACGGTATGCGCACCTCGACCCGGGTCCCTTCCCCCGGCGTCGAATTGATCTCGAACGTACCGCCAAGCGCATCGGCGTAGTCGCTCATGGTCACCAGGCCGAGACTGCCTGAGTCACCCTCGGCGGATGATTGGAACCCGACCCCGTCATCCACGATCGTGAGAACCAGTTCACGGGATTTTTCTTCGTAGTTCCAGCCGACTGCGCAGACCGTCGCCCTGGCGTGCCGGGCGACGTTGGTTAGCGCCAGCTCGGTGATCCGGTAAACACCCAGCCGCGGCTCCTCCGGGATTACCGATACGCCGCCCTCTTCAAGCCGGGCCGCCGCGTCTCCGACCTCCAGCTCCACGGGCAGCAGGCTCTCGTAAAAGTCGCGCAGGGAACGCAATCCAGCGGCGGCGCCGACACGGACGATGCTCGGGTGGAGGCGATGGGACAGTTGGCGGATGTCCTCTTCACGTATCCGGTCGACGTCCTCCGCCAGGCCTTCGATCTCGCCCCTCACGGCTTCGTCCGCGACCTTGTCGCTCACCATTCCCAGCTTCATCCAAACCGCGTACAGCTTGGTCTGGACCGTTCCGTGTAGATCTCCGGCTATCGCCCGTTTGGCCGCTTCATCCGCCCGGACCATCCTCTCACGAGACTCGCGCACCGCCGCCT
Source organism: Chloroflexota bacterium (assembly GCA_027623795.1). GTDB lineage: Bacteria > Chloroflexota > Dehalococcoidia > Lucifugimonadales > Lucifugimonadaceae. The sequence continues at coordinate 2,558 of JAQBUX010000292.1, read as the reverse complement.
CGCGGTACCGAAGTTCGACGTTTGCGGCCTCAAGCCTCTGGCGTGAACGGTCCGATATGTGGTTCACGATCAGGAGAACGGCGGATAGCCCCCCCAAAAACACTCCGGCCACGGACCATACGGTGCGGTTCACACTTGCGAGCCGCGATCCGACGTCCCGATGTACGGCGAGGATCGCCATCGGCCGGCCTGCGTTTCCCGAGTCCGGCGCCCGATCAAGCATCAGTCCGAACGTCTGCATGACTTGCAGATCGTCGAGCTTTCCAGTCAGATCTGAAATGGCGACGTTGTCTGCCAGCGCTGAGGCCGGTATCCCGCGCCTGGCCTCCTGTACCAACGGGTGCGAGGGCTGCAGCGACAGCGTCGAGCCGGGGTCGGTCGTGTACAGGATCGACCCGTCCAGGCCGAACATCTCCAGCTTTGCGACGTCCATCCCGAACAGGGAGCGACGCATAAACTCGTCAAATTCCGGGGTGCCAGCCAGTGGCCCGATCTCGTCCCGAAGATCGCCGGACGTCCCGTCTCGTAAGAGTCCGTAGTGGATAGCCTGGCCGAGGAAATCCAGTTCACGCGCCTGCTGGTTCCGCGTGACCTCCAGATAATCCTCTCGGGAAAACCTCGTACCGCCGACGACGATCACCGCAGATATCAAGGCGATGGCCATCAGCCCGACTGCGACCGGGCCGCGCGCATAATTTCCGATCTGTTCGAGGTTCATCCGCATCCGGTTGCGCCACGCCGGGCGAGGTTCCGCGGCCGTTCCCGCCCGCAAATGGGCGAGTGATCGGCGAATGGATGGACTCGGGAAGCGCGGAGGCTAACTTCCCGCCGAGTATGTAGACAACGTACCGGACACGTACGCCGTACGGGTACGCGCGTGGGCGCGGTCAACATGGGGGCTATCCCCAACCTCATTCTGGTATCGGGGGGATTGGAAGCCCGTTTTTGCCGAGCGCCGCCGCCGCCGGGCCGGAATGACAGGAGGCGTTCGTTGTCCATAACGTCCGTGGTGATGACCGCCGCCTCCAGTCGATTGACCGCGCCGGTCGCCCGGCGTATCGTCGCCCGGCGCCGCAACTACATCCACACGCCGGTCCAGATTGGGGAGTTCCGATGAAGATCACGGGGATCAAGCTTCGGAGATTGCACGGAACGATGGAGTTCCCGGGAGAGTTCTGGGAGGACCGGCTTATTCAGCCGTTGGATATCTACCCGGAGTACAAAGAGCGCGGCGCTGGCTGGCTCCCGAAGATAGACGACAGCCATTACGCGATGAAGAGCATCTTCCTGGAGATCGAGACGGATGGCGGAGTCACCGGCGTCGGTGGGCCGATCGACGACATCCACGCGTACATCATCTCCACTCGGTTGCGATCCATCATCCAGGGCAAGGACCCTCTGGCCAACGAGCTACTCTGGGACCAGATGTTCAGGGCGTCCGTCCACGGCCGGCAGGGCGAGACGATGATGGCGATTAGCGCCGTGGACTGTGCCCTGTGGGACATCAGGGGCAAGGTGTTCAACGCCCCGGTGGTGAGCCTTCTCGGGGGGCCAACACGGACCGAGATACCGGCCTACGCCAGCATGCTGGGTTTCAACGTCGAGGACTCCGGCCTCGTCCGCGAGCGCGCTCTCGAGTTCAAGCGACAGGGATACCGTGCGCAGAAGTGGTTCTTCCGGCACGGACCGATGGACGGACCGGAAGGCGTCAAAAAAAACGTGGAGCTGGTCCGCACACTTCGTGAGGCGCTGGGCGACGATGATGACATCATGCTCGACTGCTGGCTTAGCTGGAACCTGACATACACGCGGCAGATGATCGAGCGGATAGAGGAGTACCACCCGCGGTGGCTTGAAGAGACCGCGATGCCGGACCGTATCGACACCTACTCGGACATCCGCGCAACCACGTCAATCCCGCTGTCTGGCGCCGAGCACGAGTACACACGCTGGGGCTTCAAGCGGTTCGTGGACGCCGGGGCTCTGGACGTCCTCCAGCCGGACATCTACTGGGCCGGGGGCATCACCGAGACCGTCAAGATCGCTTCCTACGCCTCGGTCCACGACCTGCAGTGCATCCCGCACGGCCACTCAAGCCAGGCCAACGCCCACTTTTCCTGCGCCATGGTGCCGACGCTGACGCCGATTCAGGAGTACCTCGTCAAGTGGAATATCGTCCACCAGTACTTTCTGAAGGACCCGATAAGGCCCCAGGACGGTGTGATCCACGTCTCGCTCGAACCCGGGATGGGCATGGAGCTGGACGCGGACAGGATCGAATCGGAAGAGCTACTGGAGTTCTAAGCGCGGGCGATGTCCGGGCGAATCCAGCGGAACTGGCGGCCCACAACGATGTTCGGGATTGCGGGCTGGGAGATCCTTCGTCGCTACGTTCCCCAGGTTGACACAGCGCCCGTCGTTCCCCCATCGTTCCCCCCGTCGTTCCGAGGAAGGATCGAAGCGTTCGGTGAGGCTGACGAACGGGCCCGGAACGAGCGCACGCTGACGCGTTGGACTCGGGGCCGGGTTGCGATCCGCCGCGTTCTCTTCACCCTGTC
>JAQBUX010000291.1 GCA_027623795.1 Chloroflexota bacterium | reverse complement strand
ACAGCTGGAGGAGGTGGCGTAGGTAGAGGAGAGATCAGGCCGGATGACGCGATGGTCTTAAAACACCACCTTGACGGACGTGACCTGCCCGTCACACGGCGGGTCGATCTCTTGCCGGATCCCCGATGAGCAGATCGGTCGCGTTATCAGCGCGATCGAGCTCTGTCCCGACTGGCTGGATCAGGTTCTGGATCGGATCAGCCTGAACGATGAAGTCGCACGTATCAAAGACGAACGCGCCCGCGTAACCGAGCGACTCCGCCGCCTGGGCCGCGCCTACGTGGATGGTCTCTTCTCCGAGGACGACTACCGCAATCAGAAACGAACGCTTGAAATGGATCTGGAATCTCTTGTGGTTCCTGAGGTTGACGCCGCGGCCGATGCCGGTGATTTGCTGAAACGACTTCCAGACCTTTGGGCGGGCGCATCGCTGGACGAGCGTCACGAACTGGCCGTCCGCATGCTCGATGGCGTCTATGTGGACCTCAAGGACTCGCGGTCGATCGTTGGGATAAAACCCAAGCCTCCGTTCCGCGAAGTCTTTCGGATCGCGACCGCTCGCGCAGGATCAGGAATCTCTTTTTTAACAGAACAGCCCCCGGCGGAAACGCCGGGGGCTGAGTCCGTTTCGTGTTCTTGGTGGAGACGGGGGAGAGTCGAACTCCCCGTCCAAAAAGGGTTTCGCTTCGACGTCTACAGGCTTAGTCGGTGATTTGTGATCTCGTCGCCAAGTTCGTTCTCCGACGGGCTATCCCGGCGACCAGCCGATGGTCTTAGGTCCGCACCAATCGGCGTCAGGCGGACAGCACCCCAAGTAAGCGTCGCAGCCACCGAACCCCTCGGGGGAAGATTCGGGGCTACGTGACCGTTTCTAGGCGGCCATTGCGAGTTGTCGCTCGCCAGTTAATTTTGCGCCAACGGATTATCGAGGGAGCTGGCGTCCTCGGCCTGCAGTCTGGCGGATGCCTCCCTGTCGAAACCACGCGTCCCCAGATACCACCTAATCGTACAGCGAACCGGCGTAACGTCCTAGTTCCGGGACGAAATCTCGTTTCGCCCGTGTGGAGAGACCGAGTGACACAGGTCGGCACGACGATCGCCGAGTTCCGAAAACGACTCGTCATACGCGCGGATGACTCATTGGAATCACGCCGCTCGCCTGGGCCGATGAGGAGAGTCGGAGGCTACGCATTTATCCGTGGAGCGTGACGAATCAAGCGGATCTGTCCTACCATTCCGTGTAACACGGCCCGTACAACAGGGCAGGGGGCCTATTGATCGCGACGCCGAACCGCCCGCTGCACCTCGCGCGCAGTCTCCCGCGCCTTGATCGCATGCCGTCGATCGTACTGCCGGCGTCCGCGAGCGACGGCGATCTCCACCTTGGCGTTGTGATCCTTCAGGTACAGGCGCAGCGGCACAAGTGTCGTCCGCTCTCGTCCCATCTGGAGCGCCAGCCGAGCGATTTCCCTTTTATGTAGAAGTAACTTTCGCGGGCGGAGCGTATCGTGCTCAGAGTAGAAGCTCGAACCCTTGAACTCAGCGATATGGGCGTTCATCAGCCACAACTCGCCGTCGCGCATGCGTGCATACGCCTCAGCGATATTGACCCGGCCCTCGCGGACGGACTTAATCTCGGTCCCGGTGAGCACTATCCCGGCCTCGAACTGCTCCGACAGGTCGTAATTGAATCGGGCGCGACGGTTCTGCGCGATCGTCTTGTATCGCGTTCCAACGTCCGTCACCGCCGTTCGCTCGCGGCCTACCGTGCGCCTGGGCATGTTCGACCTGTTCAGCCCACCTGCACGATGGACAACTGGAAATTGAGTTGTTCGATCGCCGCATTGAGCTGCGTGTCCACTTCAGCGTCAAACGGAAGCTCGATCTCGACATCCGGGTGAACACCGTCGCCCTCAATGAGATTGCCGTTTGGCGTGAACCACCGGCCGATCGTCAGGTAGAGTCCGCCCTCGTCTTCCCTGAGGTCGCGAAGGATATTTACGGAGCCCTTTCCGAACGTCTGGGCGCCAATCACCGCGGCCCGTTGATGGTCCTGCAACGCCGCCGCCAACACCTCGCTGGCACTGGCGCTGAACTCGTCCACCAACAAAACCAGCGGAACATCGAGCGCCGATCCTCCAGAATTAGCGGTCCAGTCCCGTCGGTCGCCGCGACCGTTCACGTCGTAGGTCACGAGCCCACCGTCAAGGAACTCAGAGGCGACATCGACAGCAGCCTGAAGGATCCCTCCGGGATTACGTCGCACGTCAAGGATTATGCCCTTGGAACCGACCTCCTTCACGTCCTCGATAATCGTGTGCAGCTCGTCGGCCGTTCGTTCCGTGAACTGCGTTATCCGGATAACGGAGTACGGCGGGTCCTGTGGATTGTTGTCGCCATCGTGGAGATCGCGCTTGAACACGCTGGCAGTCGGGATCGTGCCCCGGATGATCGTTACAACAATCGGGTCAAGCTCGCCCAATCTCTGGATAACCAGCTCGACCGGCGTCCCGCCTTCGCCCCTGATCCGGGTCACGGCGTCGATAACGCTCCAGCCCTCGGTATCGTCCCCATCGACGGCGAGGATAATGTCGCCGGACATTAGTCCGGCGCGCTCGGCAGGCGTGTCAGGTATCGGCGCTACCACGATGACCCGCGACCCGTCCGGCGTGCTGTCTATCTGCGCGCCGATTCCCTCGAAATCGCCCTGGAATGACTCGAGCTGCCGCTGATATCCCAGTGGCGTCACGTACGCCGTGTAGGGATCATCCAAGGCTTCAAGCATGCCCCGTATTGCGCCCCTCGCCAGCGCTTCGGGGTCGATCGTCGACCGATCGACATACTCGCGGGAGATCGCCGCAAACGTCTCCCAGACCGGCTCCAGTCCCTCCGGGATGTCGTCCGGGCGATCTATCACCGGCAACGCGGTCGCCGTGGCGATTAGCCGATCGCGCCCCGGGAGCTCTTCGTCGGCAACTGGCGTTGCGGTGTCACCGTCGCCGCTGCTGCACGCCACGGCAAGCAACACAAAAACGCCTGCGACCACTGGACGCCAGCGCCCAAAACTGTTCAACATGACGCTCGATGTTACCTCGCGGACCCGACCATTAATAAAAATATTTTAGGCCGACGAGCCGGGTCTTCGACGGCAGTTTCTGAGCGTAGCACGCGCGGTGCGCATTCTCTGTGTGCGCGAACGCCAGTCCGCATTGCGTCTGCGTAAACAGGGTTCGCTCACAGAGAACGATACGACGGGGAGATGGGTTCGGTTCGGCACGCGCCGTCCGCCAACCAGGGCGACGGCACAAGGCGCGCCGGAATTGCGAAGTCAGCCGCGTTTAGCGCATTTGAGAGTGCGGGCGCGGTTTACATAACTAACAGGTTCGACACCTCGTAATTGACATAACTACTATAGTGCGACGCACTTTCTATCGTGAATTACGCCTGCCCTGCCTCCGTCGGATCGCTCTCAGCGTGACGCAGAAAGCGCGTTATAATCCCGACGCGACGCGCCCGGCCTGACTTGAATACCCGCCAGCAAACTCATCG
>JAQBUX010000290.1 GCA_027623795.1 Chloroflexota bacterium | reverse complement strand
AGCTCGGGACACTCAACAACCTTTCACCGGAGCTGACAAAACACGCCCTCAGCCTTGTCGAAGACGGCGAAACGGTTAGCTGCGCCGCACCACTTGTCTTTAACGAGGCGGCGCCGGACGTGCCGCGTCCTCCGGTCCATTTCATGGTCGGCGCCGGTGAGGCGTACCGGCCGGGCGACGGGCCCGGCCGACAGGTGGCGATGGACTACTTCGGCCTGATTTTCCACGGCCACACCGTCACGCACCTCGATAGTCATGCCCACTTCATGTGGGACGGTCACATGTACAACGGCCGGCCGTCGTCGGCGGTGAAGATGCGCGAGGGCGCTACTCAAGGCGACATCACCGTCGCCCACAAAGGCATAGTGACGCGTGGCGTACTGGTGGACGCGGCACGCATGCGCGGCGTGGACTTCATCGAGCGCGGCGACGGCGTAAGCCTGGCGGACATCGAGAAGGCCGAGCGCGAGTGCGGCTTCAAGATTGGCAAGGGCGACGTACTGCTGTTGCGAACAGGCCAGTTCGGCGAACGCCAGCGCAGCGGTCCAGTGGACACCAATGTCGTCGGATCGTCGGGACCGCTTCCCGAGCTCCTGCCTCTGTTCAAGGACCGTGACATCGCCGTGATGGGCTCAGACACGGGAAACGACGTCACGCCAACCGGGTCCGAAATTTTCACCAACCCGGTCCACCAGGTTTTCATCCCTGCGATGGGGGGCTGGATTCTTGACAACGCATGGCTGGACGACCTGGCCGCAGAGTGCGCAAAGCGTGGGCGATGGGAGTTCCTGATCAACATCCTGCCCCTGCGTCTCAAGAACGTGACCGGGTCGCCGGTCAACCCGGTGGCGGTGTTTTAGGCGGCAGGGATTGGTTGCGCCGTGAAACCCCTCGGACGTGCGCTAAAACATTTGAATTGCGGACGCCCCGAAGCCCCCTCGACGGTCATAGCCTCCTCCCTGCCAGCCAGGAGATCACCGCAGTCGAAGGGTTTGGAGGTGGGTCGCGAGTCGCGACGGCTGCCGATCGCATGACGAATAACCACCCCCAATCCCCTCCTATATTCGAATGGGGGTTTTCGCGAAGGCCTCCTCCCTGAGAAGGAGGAGGTTGGGGGCTGGTCGCGACGGCGTACGCGCCGATCCTGCGCCGATCACCGCATCATCCCTCGACAGCGGACTTGATCACCTCGAAACGTCGCACCGCGTTCCCAACCCCGAATTCGATCAGGACGGCGTCGATCCGCCAGTCTTCTGGCGGTGATTCCATCGACCCCATGTAAGCCCAGGCCGCCGCGACGAGGCGATCCGATTTAGTGGGAGTTATCGACTCTTCGGGAAGTCCGTACCCTCTACCCCGCCTGGTCTTGACCTCGATAAACGCCAGCGTCGGGCCGTCCCACGCGACGAGGTCGACCTCTCCCTCGCGGGTGCGGAAGTTGCGGTCGATCACGCGATAGCCACGCAACGAAAGCCGCTCGGCCGCAATCCCCTCGCCGAGACGACCCAGCTCCCCACGACCGCCATCGGAGCGGCCAGACGCCCCGGATGATGATGACATTAGCCCGGCCCGATCGGCGCCCCGTACAACTCCACCGCCTGTCTCACCGGGGCGAAGGAGAGCCGGTGCCCATATATCGGGCCCCGCTCACGGAGCGCCCTGAGGTGAACGGCCGTCCCGTAACCTTTGTGCTCCGCAAACCCGTAGCCTGGAAAACGATCTTCCCAGACCGTCGCCATGAGCCTGTCACGGGTCACTTTGGCGAATATAGAGGCGGCTGCGATACTTCGGCAGCGTGCGTCTCCCTTGACCATCGAGATCTGGGGAAGCGGTACACCGGGCAGTTCCAACGCGTCAATCAACAGGTGGTCGGCCGCGGGCTCAAGTAGATCAATCGCCCGGGCCATCGCGATGCGCGTAGCAGCCACTATCCCGAAGCGGTCTATCTCAGCTGCGTCGGCGGCCCCGCAAGCGTAGGCGACGGCGTGTTTTTCGATGTATGCGGCTGCGACGTCGCGCTGATCGGGCGTCAATTGCTTGCTGTCCCGGATCAGATGCAGGCCCTCGGACGGCAGCTCGGCCGGAAGGATGACTGCGCCCGCAACGACGGGACCGGCGAGTGTGCCGCGGCCTACTTCGTCGACCCCCGCCGCGGCGAGGTAGCCACGGCCACGCAGGTCGAGTTCAAAGGCGTCATCGGGAAGAGAGCGTCTTAATGCGGTGGCCACGTGGGCGTTGGACCTCATGGTTCGCCCGGGAGTTATCTCGGGAGCGGGGTCGATTGCCGGAGCATACCGGTTCCCCTGACCTCAACGTGGACCCAGGAAAACGACCGGCCCATGACACGACCCACCCCTCAATGGCAGTCCGGCGGCGGTCCCTCACACCGTAGGAGGCGACCGGCGATACAGCCCTGGCGCGCCATCCCGGCAGCCGATGTCACGTCAGAGCCGCGTGAATCCCCGAGGCGCCCTTCGAGAGAGCCTCAGGGCACGGGTGAGAGCTCAGGGCACGGGTCATACAGGGACAGGGATAATGACGATTGCTGTGGCGGGGCCGCGGACACAGGAATTAACCTGCCCGCTCCGCGTCCTTCACGCCGTAAACCGGCCGGCTGAGCCTGTCTCAGAAATCGCCATAGGATGAGATCCCACGAAGGGACTTCTCCTTCACCCACTCGGCTTCGTTCAGGACAGGCTCCTGGCACGCGTCCAACGGGCGCCCGGCCGGGAGACAGGGCAATCCTGGTGTCCGCTTAGTTCCCGAGACCCCGCAACATCCCACGCAGGTAGGCGGCCTGTCCGAGGTGTTGGCCCTCTTCGACGAGAACGTGAGACAGCACCCACGCGACGGTTGGCGCGTCGTCACGGCTGTCGTCGTGCGTTTCTGCAAGGTTCTCTGTCGTCAGACCGTCCAGATGTCCGAGAGCCTTCGCACGAGCGGCGTCGAAATACTCCAAAAGATCGCCGATATCGATCTTCGGGAACGCAGCGACGTCCTCGGCGGAATCGCCGTATCCCCCTCGATCAGCCGGCAACCGGAATCGGGTGCAGAACCCGTCGGCTGTCCACACCGGTTCGCCGCCACCGATGTACCGGTTGTACCAACTGTCTTCTACCCTCGCCATGTGCCACACCAGCCATGCGATGTGGTTGACGTTTGGTGACGGCTGCCAGTAGAGCTCTGTCGGCGTCAGGCCGTCCACGGTTTTCTTCAACACCGTCAGATACTCATCGAGACCGTTGCGCGCGACATCTCTGTGGTCCATGTGAAATTCGTCTCCCGTCCAGCCAGAAACAACGTGACCGGCAGGCTAACCGGCGAATGCCCGCCGGACAACCAACGTTCCCAGAGTCCCCCGAATCCCCGGGAGTCCGCTCGAATTCGAAGAATTCCCTCGAGCAGTCGTCCTCCCGAGCATGCCGGCGACTAGGGCTATTCGACAATTAGTTACTCCACGTCACTGCGGCGGCCAGGTGCAGGGCGGCCATGAAGTAGAGGCTTCTGCGGTCATAGCGTGTGGCGATCCTGCGCCAGCACTTGAGCCTGTTAAAT
>JAQBUX010000289.1 GCA_027623795.1 Chloroflexota bacterium | reverse complement strand
GCAGTCCGCTGGAGTTCTGTGGCGGTTAGCAAAACTTACCGCGACAACGAGCCCCAAACTCCTCATATTCGGATCGCTCGCGATCCTCGGGACATCCGTCTTCATGGTGACGATCCCGGTGCTTCTGGGAAACGCGGTCGATCAGGCGATAGGGCTTGTCGAGGAAGGCGCCGACACCAGCGCCGCCCGGTCAGCCCTGGTCGACGCAGCGCTTGTGATCATCCTGGTCAGCGTCCTCCGCGGGGTCTTCGCATACTTCCAGATGTATGCAGGCGAGGTTCTTGGCCAGAAGCTTGCGACCGCGCTCCGGAACCAGTACTACGAGAAGCTTCAGCGATTGAGCTTCTCTTTCCACGATGCCGCCCACACCGGAAACTTGATGTCGCGCGGCATTAGCGATATCGATGGCGTTCGCATGTTCGCCCACACGGGGATGCTGCGCGTTCTCTCCTTGAGCCTGATGATCGCCGGAAGCGCGTACCTGATGTTGACCTTGGACTGGCAATTAGGGTTGCTCACGCTTGCGTTTGTCCCGGTGGTCGCCTTCCGTGGGACCATCATGCGTCTGCGTTCGCGCAACATCTGGATTCGGATCCAGGAACAGATGGGTGTGGTCAACACCGCGCTCCAGGAGAACCTGGGCGGTGTCCGGGTGGTCAGGTCCTTTGCCGGCCAGGACTATGAAGAAAAGAAGTTCGCTGACTCTTCTGAAGAGGTTCGGGGGATGATGGACGAGGCTGCGGATATCCGCGCATCAGAAGGCAGCTTCATGAGCTTCTCGCTGCTTATCGCTTACGCGGTGCTCCTGTGGTTCGGCGGGACCAAGGTGATCGACGGCGACATGACGATCGGCGATCTGACCCGGTTCATTACATTCCTGGGGTTGCTCCAGATGCCGACCAGGGAGCTGCCCATGCTCATCAACTCCTGGGCGCGGGCGTCTTCCGCTGGTTCCCGGTTATTTGAAATCCTCGACCTTAAACTGCCGATCGAGGAGAAGTCCACCGCCCGCCCGCTCAGCATCTCGGAAGGGGTGTTGAGGTACGAGGACGTTTCGTTCTCGTACGGCGATGTTCCGGTGATCAAGAACATCAGCTTCGAAGCGCGTCCGGGACACACGATCGGGATCGTCGGCCCCCCGGGCAGCGGAAAAACGACGATCGCACAACTGGCGCCGCGCCATTACGACGTAGACTCCGGCCGAATCACCGTCGATGGCCAGGACATTCGTGAGGTGACGTTGGAGTCACTTCGGCAGCGCGTGCGTCTCGTCCAACAGGACACATTCCTGTTCAGGGACACAGTGAGCGACAACATCGCATACGGCGAGCCCGACGTCGATGACGGCAGGATCATCGATTCCGCCGAGGGCGCCCAACTGCACAACCACATCACGGGGATGCCGGAAGGCTACGAGTCGATGGTGGGCGAGCGCGGCGTGTCGCTTTCAGGCGGCCAGCGTCAGCGGATGGCGATCGCCCGGGCCATCGTGCTGCAACCCAAGATCTTCATCTTCGACGACTCCACGTCCGCAATCGACGCCGCCACCGAGCGGTTGATTCGCGTGCAGGTCGCCCAGAGGGCGAAGGACGCTACGACGATCATAATCGCCCACCGTCTGAGCAGTCTGCTCAACGCCGACGAGATCCTCGTGATTGACGAGGGCCGGATCACTGAACGCGGCTCGCACAAGCAGTTGTTGGAGCTCGGTGGCCGGTATCGCGAGATGCACGATCTGCAGGTTCGTCCGACCGACGACCTCAGCGGGGATTGGCTTGAGTTTGGTGGGACGGCGAAACCTGTGGGAGGCGACGCCTGATGGCCTCGAACACGAGTGTCGGAGGAACGCCCACAGACTCCGGAAAGCGTCAACGCAAGTCTTCGTTGATGGGAGAAGGGAAACGCCTTCCGCCGGGCCAGTACCTGGACATGGACGATGTCTACGGACCCTCTTTTGACGGAGAAGTTTTCAAGCGCTTCCTCGGTTTCGTGGCGCCCTACAAACGCAAGGTAATGGTCGGGCTGATCGCCGTGCTGGCGTTCAGCCTTTCGACACTCGCCGTTCCGCTCGTCATTCAGTACGCAGTAGACGACGCGCTCGGGGAGGGCGTCGGCAAGGGCAAGCTCGGAATCGTGGTCGGGATTTTGCTGTTCATCGCCGTGGTCAACTGGGTGTCCAACCATATCCAACAGATTGTCGTCGGTCACATGTCGAACGCGATGTTGTTCGACATCAGGCGCGCCATGTTCCATCACCTGCAACGCGTCGGCCTGTCCTTCTCGGACAAAACAGAGGTCGGGGCGGTCATGTCGCGGACCCAGGGAGACACCGGCGCCCTCCAGGAATTCATGGAGACGATGGTCCAGGCTCTGGGCGACATCGCGATCCTGATCGGCATCGTCGCCATCCTCCTGTTCCTGGACCTGCGGCTTGGCCTGCTGGTTCTTACGGTGATCCCGATAATGATGGGGATACGGCTTGTATGGCTTCCGCGCGCCAGGAAGCGATTCCTCTACGCGCGGATAACGCAGTCGATCTGCAACGGCGCGCTTGGCCAGAACGTCAACGGTGTGCGCGTAGTGCAGGGCATGCGACGCGAGCCGGTGAATCTCGCACGATACGAGGCGCTCACTTCGAACAACCTGCGGGCTGCGACCATGGCGGCCCAGTTCAGCGCCATCCTGATACCGGTCGTCGAACTGCTGACCGGCGTTGCGTGGGCGATGGTGATCGTCGTCGGCGGAATCTTTGTGCTCGACGGCGATATGACCATTGGCGTCATGATCGCGTTCCTGATACTCGTCCGGCAGTTCTTCGACCCGATCCGTAACCTGACCATGCACTACAACGTGCTTCAGCGTGCGATGGCGGCCGGCGAACGCATATTTGAGTTGCTGGACGTCCCGGTCGATGTCGAGGACAAAGAGGGTGCAACAGAGATCACGGAGATTGACGGCTCAATCGAGTTCGAACACGTCACCTTCGGTTACGACGCCTCCCACCCGATCCTGCACGACGTTTCGTTCAAGGTAGAGCCGGGAGAAGTGGTCGCGCTCGTGGGCCCGACGGGCTCTGGAAAGACGAGCATCACAGCCCTGACCCATCGGTTTTACGACGTTCAACAGGGGACCGTGCGCGTCGGCGGGCACGACGTCCGGGATATCACGCAGGAGTCGCTCGGGCACCACGTCGGGATGGTCCTGCAGGAGCCGTTCCTGTTCTCGGAATCTGTGTACGAGAACATCCGTTACAACGCCCGTGAAGCCACGATGGAACAGGTGGTTGAGGCGGCCAAAACGGTCGGAGCGCACGACTTCATCGAGAAACTGGCTGACGGTTACCACACGGTTTTGGAGGAGCGAGGGTCGAACCTGTCCATCGGACAGCGACAGCTCATCAGCTTTGCCCGTGCAATCGTTGCCGACACCGAAATTTTGGTGCTTGACGAGGCCACGGCCAGCATCGACAGCTACACCGAGTTGATGATCCAGAAGGCGCTGGTCAAGCTGCTCGAGGGCCGCACCGGCGTGATGATCGCCCATCGCCTCGCGACGATTCGCGGCGCTGACAGGATCATCGTGCTGCAGAACGGGCGTATCGTCGAGATCGGC
>JAQBUX010000288.1 GCA_027623795.1 Chloroflexota bacterium | reverse complement strand
ACCAGCCGCAACCACAATCCGTCGTACGGCTTTCGCAACAACCGTCGCGGATCGGTCAGCATCCAGATCAGGCCGTCGTCGATCGCAACGCCACCGCCGGTGGTGATAGTTGTCGCCAGGTCTATGTCGAAACAGAAGCGCCACAGCGCCGCCGTGGCTTCGTCATCGTTGGCGACCAGCTCGTAGATGGCAATCGTGTTGTTCGAGAGGCTCTCGTTCCAGTCGTGGCGAACACGGTAGATCACGTATCCCGTGACCTCTCCATCGACTTCGTAATAGGTGTGAAAGAACGACGGTGCTTTCCGGCGCAGTCCCTCCGGGTCAGCGAGTGCGACTTCCCACCAGAGATCGTTCCGGCCGATCATGCCGGGAAACATCTTGCAGGCACGCTCGTGTATGGGGGCAAACACACGGGCCGCGTCGTGTTCGTCGACGAACTTAACCTGCCCGCGAATCTTCGGGGAATGCCCGAATCGCGTGTGCCGGCGGTCGATCTGACGGCGTTCGTGAGCGATCGCCAAACCGTATCCGAATCGGCCATATATCACCGCTTCAGACGCCCAGAGCGCGGCCAGTGGCTCGCCGCGTTCGCGATAACCGTCTATCTGACGGCGCATCATCCGCGTGAGAATGCCACGGCGTCGGTGCGTTGGGGAGACCGTGACGTGGCTCGTCCCTCCCACCGGCAGCATCGCACCGCCGGGTACAGATATCTCGAATCTGAAGGAGCCGGATGTCCCGACGATCTGGTCCCCATCGAACGCGACCATGCTGCGCTCCGGCTCGAACATGCGCCGAGAGTAGGCCTTGATTTCGGGATTGGAGTCCGGGTGTGCCGAGAAGCCCCGCAGTTCAGCGATGTCAAACTGATCGAACTCGTCGGGGGTGATGGGACGGTAAGTGATCGGCATCGTTGTTACGGACCCTTGTGATCGTAAGTGGACGGGAAGACGGCGGGCGTTCGAGTAAACACGACCTCGGCACGGAACGCCCCCTGCGTCGCGCGATCACGGAGCCCTCAGAATAACCAGGGGCAATGCGGTGCACCCTGCTCGATATCTGCGTGGTTGGCCTATTGATTATCGGAAGACGCGATTCTAATATCCGCGATGCTCGTTGGTGTTTATCGCGAGCATCGATTCCGGGTGCCGTCGGTACGTGCAATCACAGAGGATTGTCGGACGTTTCAGTCGCCACACTCTTTTGACAGGGCGTCGTCTTACACAGCGCTCGTTACTGGGTCGAGGCCTGCCTCCCCAGACGGAAAACCCGCGATGTGACGCGGCGCGAGTAGTCGGCGGCGTGCCCGCCATCGCCTGTATCTCATCGCCGTTCTCCGAGTTGCTTGAGGGCTGACCCGAGCGGCGCCCACAAGCGATTCATTCCCGGTGACTGACCTCCGGGCCTTCTTTTTTGTACTTCTTTTAAGGGGTTGCTATGTCTACCAACGGAACCGTTATCGCCGATCGCCTATCGAACAAACGCCAGAAGCGTCCGCCATCTGTCGGGCCTGTCGTGAGTCTGGAAAGCCATGTCCAGCCGGAATGGTGGAAGAGTATCTTCAACTCGACCTACCTGAAGACCGATGCAGACGTCGTGGAAGACCGGTCCGTAACGCGGTCAGAGGTCGATGTTTTCGTCCAGGCCCTTGGGATTGAGTATGGTCACCACATTCTTGATCTCGCTTGCGGACAGGGCCGGCACGCTATCGAGCTTGCGAATCGTGGGTTCACGAACGTGGAAGGGCTGGACCGGTCGAGCTATCTCATACGCCGCGCCCGGAAAACCGCACGCGACTCCGGGATGGCGATCCGATTCCGGGAGGGCGACGCCCGGCGCCTCCCGTATCCGGCCGACTCGTTCGACCGGATACTTCTTGCGGGGAACAGTTTCGGCTACTTTCAAGACGTGGAAGATGACACCCTTGTGCTGCGTGAAGCGGCGCGGGTGTTGAAGCCGGACGGATTGCTTCTGGTCGACCTCACCGACGCAGATTATCTTCGTCAGAATTTCGCCGCCCGATCATGGGAGTGGATCGGTAAGACCCATTTCGTCTGCCGGGAACGGTCGCTGTCAGAGGACGGTGATCGGTTGACGACCCGGGAGATCGTGTCCCACATCGAAAAAGGGATCGTGGTCGACCAATTTTATTCTGAACGGCTTTATGACCGCCCAGCCCTTGACGCTACCCTGGAGTTGGCGGGGTTCGATTCGATAACGTTTCACGGCGAGCACGAACCGGCCTCGGTCCGCAACCAGGACACCGGCATGATGGGACATCGATTGCTGGTCTCTGGACGTATCGTCAAGCGGTCTGCTCCAGAGTCTCCCTCAGAGCGCCTGAAAAGACGCGAAGTCGTCATCGTGATGGGCGATCCGCGCCGCGAGGACAAGGTCAAGCCGGGGTCGATTTTCGACGAAGACGACTTCCGGACGATCGATCTTCTTCGCGAGGCTCTCTCGAAGGTGCCCGGATACAACTTCACTTACCTGGACGATCATGAAAGCTTGATATCAGACCTCACGCGTCTTGCCGGCAAGACAGACCTCGTCCTCAATCTGTGCGACGAAGGATTTCGTAACGATGCCCTGATGGAGCTGCACGTGCCGGCCATGCTGGACGTGCTTGGCATGCCATACACGGGCGGCGGCCCGCAGTGCCTGGCCTACTGCTACGACAAGTCACTCATCCGCGGGATCTCCCGCGAGATGGGCATCCCCGTGGCCGAGGCGACCTTTGTCGACCCGGGCTCCACACACTTCGACTTGCCTTTTGGCCTTCCCGCGATCGTCAAGCCGAACTTCGGCGATTCCAGCATGGGCATAACCCAGGCGAGCGTGGCCTACTCACTGGACGAGCTTGCGGCGGCGATCGATCGCGCACGTGCGATCGTTGGGCTGGACCGCCCGGTTCTCGTCGAGAGATTCCTGACCGGCAAGGACATAAGCGTCGGATTGATCGGCAATGCGGCGGACTCGTTCCACGTGCTCCCGATCACGGAGGAGGACTACTCGGCTGTTCCCGGGGACCTTCCGGAGATCTGTGGTTTCGAGGCCAAGTGGGACGAATCGTCCCCGTACTGGGACATCAGGTCGATCCCGGCTGAACTTCCGACGGACGTGGAATCGTTTGTCGTGGATAGTTGCATGAGGCTGTTCCAACGCGTCGGATGTCGTGACTATGCGCGGTTCGACTGGCGGTTGGATGGAGAAGGACGCCCGCATCTACTCGAAGTGAATCCGAATCCAGGCTGGTGCTGGGACGGACACCTGGCAAAGATGTGCCACATCGCTGGACTTAACTACCCGGAGATGCTTGGCCTTATCTTGTCAACGGCCGAGCGCCGGGTTGGGATGCGGCCCCATAAGACCGGTTGCGTGATGCGAGCGTTGTCAACGGAAGCCCCGACTCTCGAGGCCCTCATGGCATTCTGATTGCACAAAGGGGGGCGATCGCATAGTCACGCGCCGCCCCCCTTTGACGTGACGGGCCGCACGTCGGGCGCCGAACGCTTGCCCGATGCTGCGCCCCTAACCCCAATCCTTTGACTTGAGGCTACTGACGTCGGTCGGCACGGGCTCCACCTCGCTCACCACCACGTTCAGCGTCCCC
>JAQBUX010000287.1 GCA_027623795.1 Chloroflexota bacterium | reverse complement strand
TGGCTCAAGCTCCTCCAGCCGCCGCACCATCTTCAGCGCGTAAGGCAGGTCCCAGCTCATCCACGCATCGAACATCAGGTCGTACCCGTCGCCGAGCTCCTCGCGCAACGTCGCCGCCAGAGCGATGTTCCTGTCGACTCCATCGCTGCCGGAGCCGGGGCCGTGCCGAAAGAACCATTTCTGCGCTCGATAGCCTTTGTCCCGCCACTGCACGGCACGTTCGCGAACCAGTCCCAGGTCGTCCGTCGAAAAACTCAACATCGAGGCGTAGGCCGGGATGCGCTCTCGTGTTGGTCCGCCGAGCAAACGCGCGACCGGCTCGCCAACGGCCTTTCCTTTCAAGTCCCACAGCGCGCAGTCCACGGCGCTTATCGCCATCAGACTGTCCCCAAGACGGCCGTCCGGTGATTGCCGGAACATCTGGTCCCACAGCAATTCGGTGGATCGCGGGTCGCGACCGACGATCATAGGCGCGAGGCGGTCAGCGACGATCTGGCCAAGGTGGTCGCCAAGCAGCGGCCCGGCGATGCCGTTAACGCCGTCGTCCGTATCTATCTGGACGAATACACCTTCCACCCGGACGTGCCGGTCGTCGACCCGCGGCATGGCGGAGCGTTCCAGGATCCGGTGGTCCGCGTAAACGTCGATCGGCATCACGACCCGATCCTCGACAAAGTCTGGGTCGCACTCGGCCGTGCCGGTTAGCTTCCTCAGACGGACTTCGGTGATCTTCAAGTGGACCTCTCAGACGTGGTTCATCGTATCGGCCGGACGATAACTACCCTTATTGAGGCGGTCAATGAGACCGGGCGCTGCAAACCGGCCCCGTTTCTCGTATTGTGCAGCCGACGATCAATCATTCGAGCGTTGGGCGGCGGCGGCGCCCGCGGTCAAATTCAGAAGGAGCCAGCAATGGAGAGCTTTGAGGAACTTTCACGTAAAGCAAAAGAGTGGCGTGCCTGGTACTACCACCCCTTCGAATCGACCATGCCGGCCGGCACTGAGCCGGTCCAGGACGCGTTTGAGCTGATCCAGGCCACGCTGTTCGGACACATCTACCAGCGCGAGACACTGGATGCCCGGACCCGAAGCTTGTGCACGATCGCCGCGCTTGTGGTCCTTGACCGGGACCGGCAGTTGCCCGGACACATCACCGGTGCGCTCAACCTGGGCGTCTCGAAAGAGGAGATCCTGGAGCTAATCACGCAACTGCTCTTCTACGGCGGATACCCGGTCGCAGTGAACGCTTTGAACGCGGCCGTGAAGGCGTTCGAGAACTACGACCGGGAGAAGCCAAAGACTAGCGTGTGAAGTGACAACAGCCGCGGCGCCCAACGCCTCGGCTCAATTATCAATTGCCGAACAAGGGCTGCGTCCACGCCTTCTCGCCGTTCGATGCGAAAACCGTAGCGCGCACGTAATCGTCGATTCGCGACAGGGAGTACCGTGCCGACGCCCCGGTGGTAGTCCACAGTTCCCTTCCGTTTGGCCCGGTGAACACCGTCGAGTATTTGATCCCCAGCTCCTTCTCCGGTTCGATCTCGATCACCATCTCCCGTCCGCGAATCTCCAGCTCGGCAAGCCGCACGCCGGTCGATGCGTAAAAATCTCCCTGCGCCATCGCTTCCATCAGCGCCACGTCGACGAGTTCATCAGCGCGGACCGCAATCCATCCGCGGCCCGGATTGGACCGGCGGGGCCCAAACTCTCCCTGGAAGTGATGGGCGTCGTCCGTGGCCACACCATAAACGCGACGCCCCGCGCTCAGGACACGGTCCCAGATCGATTCTGTGCCCGGGCTGCCACCTCCACCCTCGTTGTTGACGCGGGGATGGCCGTTGAATATCTCCAACGCCCATGCCCCGTCCGTCGCGACGATCTCATTGTCTCCAAATGCCCAACTCATGTTCGGGTGGTTGATCACGGCAAGGCCGCCAGCATCCAGAATGGCGTCGATGTTGGCCTGAATCGTCTCGGCCAGCGTCTCACCGTCGCGCGGCTCGACGAGCTCACGCGCTCCTATCGCACCGAGATGGATCGGAGCCCCGTCAAATGCCGTCGACACTTCCTCGCCCGGTATCAGGTGTGGCCAGCGCGACCGTTCGACATCCGTTGCTTCCAGGATCGTCCGGTGGTTGTGGTCCGAGAGCGCAAGGAAGTCGTAACCATGCCGGCCATACCACTCGGAAACGTGTTCCGGTACCGTGTCGCCGGTGCTCTCGGTCGTATGCGTATGGAGGTTGCCCTTGAACCATCGCTTCGTTGTCATCGGATCAGCCTATCAGTGCAGAGCCGTCGTCCGCCTCACCGTTTGACAGCAATCGGACGCCAACCGAGACTCCGCCCAGGTACTTCAACGAAAGGTCGCAACGATTGACCGGTGACGCCAAACAGCCCCCGACGGGCAGATCACTTTTCCCGGAGTTCTGGGAGGTCGGCGCCTCGATCCATGCCGAAATCTCGGGACTCTCGGAACAACAACTCGACTGGACCTCAGACCGATGGGAGTGGGCGGAGTGGAGCGTCCGGCGCCAGACCAGCCACATGGCGTCGATGCTCTATCGCTGGCTACTCCTCAGGTGGGGCGAGCAACTCTTCCCGGACGGGCCCGGGTTGGACGATTCACAGGTCACCGCTCTCGCCGCTTCGCAAACCGACCGCGCCCTTGACGAGAACCTGTTCCAGGGCATCGCCGATATCACCCGCGCGCTGGACAACGCGCTGGCGCTTGCACAGGGGGCGCTTGGCTCGCACACCGTCGACCAGATGCGCAGCCTCACTATCGAGTCCCAACAGGGTCCGCACTGGGACTTGATGATTAACGCCCACCCCACGGGCATCGATCGCGATCCAGATACCGGGATGTCCACGCTCACCCTCGAAGGCACGTTCCGGCACATGTACTTCGAGCTGGTAACCCACCTGTTCAATATCCAGCGGCTGAAACGCGCCCAGGGCCTTGCGGCGTCGGTCGAGTTACCGCGAGTCGGCTACTGGACGCTGGACGGTTGGGACGTGTCGGAGGCGTAGACCCGACGACCGGAAACTGCCGACATCAACGGAGACGAACTTGCCCAATTCGACACCGGATGGATTTCGAAAAGTCCTTATCACCGGCGGGGCCGGCTATCTGGCCGGCCAGTTGTGCGAGGGTCTCACAAGCAAGTTTGACCTCACGCTTGTCGACGCGGTCGGGAAACGTGGCGGTGACACGCGGCCGGATGTCGTCGTCCGGGACCTGATCGACCCGGACGTGTCGAAATACGAGGACCTCTTCCAGGGCGTCGACACGGTAATCCATCTCGCCTACAAGAACCCGGGCGGGATGTTCGGCAACGCCGTTCCGCCGTTGGAACGTTTTCCGATCGAGATGCGGAACATCCAGATGGCGTTCAACGTCCTCAACTGCGCGCACCGCGCCGGGGTCCGCCGTTTTCTGATCGCCGCCTCCAACGCCGTGACGAGCTGGACCGAGCAGAACCGTATTCATCCGCGATTGCAGGACGTTATCCACCCGGATGACGCCCCATACACAGCGTCTTTCTACGGGTGGGCCAAGCTCTCGTATGAGCAGCTCGCCTTCCTGTTCGCCAACGGCGATGTCGGGAGAAAGATGGACGTGATCTCGATGCGTATC
>JAQBUX010000014.1 GCA_027623795.1 Chloroflexota bacterium | reverse complement strand
GATCCCGTACTTCGCACCGGCCGCGTCGAGCACCTTCATCGCCTCTCCGACCACTTCGATGCCGATTCCATCGCCCCTGATGACGGCGATCTTGTGCTTGCTCATTTGGCTATCCGTTCTGATTAATCTGCTGGGTATGCGAGAAAAGTCTAGTGTGCCGAGTTTTCGACAGGGTGATGCCTTTCGACAAGGTCCGGGAACCGCTACCGGCCCGAACGTTTCTCGATGGGTATGATCGTCGCCGCGATGTCGAGGTCCGATAGGCCGGTGTCTCGACCCTCGTAAAGGATGTCGGCGGCGGCCTGCCCGGTCGGCATCGCAAGCTTCATCTCCTCGGCCATCGACATGACGATACCGATGTCCTTGATCAGGTTCCGCATGGCGGCGCCGGAGTTTTCAAATTTACGATCCGCCGTGATCGGTCCTGACCTCCCGACCATGGCGCTGCCGCCGAAACTTTTCTGCAACATATCCGTCGCCTTCCTGATATCGACCCCGACGGCGTTCGCCAGGTTGAACGCCTCGGCGGCGGCGACGGTGTGGACGCATGTCAGTAGCTGGTTGATTAGCTTCATCGCAGTCCCGGCGCCGTTCTCTCCGAACCGGACGACGTTCGCCCCCATGATCTCCAGCGCAGGACGAGCCGAATCGAACGCATCTTCGTCCCCGCCGACCATGATCGACAATGTCCCGGCCGCTGCGCCCTCCGGGCCGCCGGAGATTGGGGCGTCAAGGAACTGAACGCGCTCCTCCCCGGCCCGATCCGCCGAACGTTTCGACATGCCCAGGCTCACGGTGCTGTGGTCAACCACGATAGTCCCCGGCGTGGCGTTCGCGAACACACCCCCCTCGCCGGTCAAAATGTGCTCGCACGTCACTTCGTCGGGCAGGCGCAGAAATATCAGGTCGCAATTGGACGCAACATGCGTCACGCTGGCCGCAGATTTAGCGCCCCGTTCCACAAGCTCGCCCACCGCGCCCCGACTCAGGTCATATACCACCAGGTCCGTCCCGGCGTTCAAGAGGTTGATCGCCATCGGGCGCCCCATGTGCCCCAGTCCGATAAAGCCGGCCTTGGTTGCGGGCATGGCATGACGAGTGCGCACCTTTGTGATGATTGACCGGCAGTTGCGAGAAACACCTGCGACGAATGGTGGTCAGCGAGGGGAAGGTCCAAAACGGACCCGCTTTGAAGCGGGGGTGATTATATACTCCGGGTCCGGTCCATCTGATTCGATCTGGACCGCCCCGTAACGAGCCGTTTCAAGCCAAAAATCGGGAGACCATGAATGGCGATCCTCCGCCTCGGTGAACAGACCATTCGCGAGTCGATGCCGGGTGTCGTCAGCCGCGGCATCGGTGGCCCGGCGACCGGTGCGACGCAGATGACGGCGGGCCTGAACACCCTCGCGCCGGGCGCCCTTATCGACTACCACTCCCACCCCGACGCCGAGATCATGCACTACGTGATCGATGGCGAGGTCGAGTGTGTGCTGGACGGTCATCGAATCTCGCTCCACACGGGCGACGGAGCGCTGGCGCCGGTGAACGTGAAACATTCCTTCGAGAACCGCAGCGGCGCGCCGGTCCGGTTCGTCACCGCGGGCACTACCATCGGAGCGGGTCGCGAGGCGCACCAACCGGACCCACCGAGCCACGGACCGCTGCCCAACTACGTCGTGTTCGCCGAGGATGTCCTCCCTACCTATCCCTGGCCCGGCACAGAACGATTTGACCCGATGGATGCCGGATTTGGCTCGTCAACGCTACTGTTCAGCAAAGGCGTGATCGGCCCCGGGTCCGTCGCTCCGCCCCATTTCCATCCGGAGACGGAGGAGTTCATGTACTGCCTCTCGGGCGAGTTGATGGCGATGTACAACGGGGAGGAGATTCCGCTCCATGCCGGCGACATGTTCCTGGCCGAACCCGGCGCACACCACACGATCTTCAACGCTTCAGACGAGACCGCCATTTTGCTGGCGGTCCACCCGACGACGGCTCCGGTACGCGAGGCCGTCGACTGGACCCCGATCACACGCTTGCCCGCCGTCAAGGCCAACTGAACAACTCCTCAGCTTCCGGAGCCCTGCCCCTATGTCGATCCTCCGTCTTGCGGACCAGAAAACGACCGAGCCATATCCGGGCGTGCGCCTGCGCATCGCCGCGAGCGCAGACGCAGGCGCCACGCAGGTGCGCGTCCTCGTCGCCACGATTCAGCCGGGAGGTTCGCTTCCCTACCACGTCCATGCCAATACCGAGGCGACCTATTTCATCGTCGAGGGTGACCTCGCGGCGACCGTTGACGGCCACCAGGTTGATATGCACGCCGGAGACCTGGTCCTCGCGCCCCCGGGAGTCGGTCACGGCTTCATGAACTCGGGTGACGGTCCGGCGCGGGTCGTAACGATGTTCCCGCACTCGGACCCGGCGGTCGCCCACCTCGAACCGGGCCCAAAGCGTGAGGGCGATCTGCCGCCGAACGTGGTGTTCCGGGACGACGTCGATCCGTGGACGCCGTGGGAGCGATGCACCCGGTACGATATGACGAACAGCGAGCGAGGCGCACTTTCGACCGCATTCAGCGAGCTCGTGTTCCAGCCCGGCTCAATGGCCCCGCCGCACTACCACCCCGAGACGGAAGAGGCGATGTACTGCATCGACGGTTCGCTGGTCGTCATGTACGGCGGTGACGAGATACCGTTCAGCCCGGGCGACATGTTCGTTGCGGAGGCCGGTGTCAGGCACACAGTGTTCAACGCCTCGAACGATGTCGCCGTACTGCTCCCGATGCACCCGACCGTGGCGCCGGTCCGGGAGCTGATCGACTGGACGCCGAAGACCCCGCTCCCGGCCTGAGCGCACACGCGGCTGGGAGGGTTTCACACGACCAGGTTTTGTACGTCGCCTGACAGAAACCCGAGAATGTTATCGACAACAATGCTCAGGCTGGACGCCAGCGCGGTATCCGTCGTTGCGGCGGTGTGGGGGGACAACAGAGCGTTAGGCAGTGTTCGTAGTTGACTGTCCAGCGATAGCGGCTCTGACTCAAACACGTCCAGCCCGGCTCCCGCGAGCGCGCCATCACGCAGCGCCTCTTCCAACGCGGATTCGTCGATCACGTCGCCGCGCGAGGTGTTGATCACGAACGCAGTCGGCTTCATCAACGACAACTCAGCCGACCCGATCAGGTGACGTGTTTCGGCGGACCCGCGGAGGTGGATGGAGATCGCATCAGATTCGGTTAGAAGCTGCTGCAGCCCGACGAACTGTAGTCCCGTGGTTTCCGGGTTGTATCGCTCCGGATGAAGTGTCCAAGCGACGACATTCAGGCCGATGCCACGCGCGATGGTCGCCATTTGTTGACCGACACGTCCTGCGCCCATGATTCCGAGCGTCTTGCCGTGAAGCTGCGTGATCATGCCCCGGGGCCACTGCCCCTGGTGGACGCGGTAGTCAAGCTGGCGCACGCGGTGCGCTATCGCCAACAGCAGGGCGAGCGCGTGCTCGGCGACGGACTCGATTGCGATCCCCGGCGTGTTCGTGACCGTAATGCCGAAGCGTCGCGCGCTGTCGAGGTCGATATGCCCGACGTTCGACCCCCATACCGCCAGGTGCTTGAGCCGCCCGCAACGCGACAGCACCTCGTAATCGAAGCGTGTGGAAGTCCGAATGTTCAAGACGGTGTGGGCTGTCGCGATCCGTTCGACTATTGCGTTCGAACCCGACGGAAGGCTGTCGAACAGATCGATCTCGAAATCGGGAGACGAACGTAATCGGACAAGCGCCGGCGTGTCGCTGATGACCGGCGGGGCGTCGTCGAGTATTACCAGTCTGGCCAAGTGCTGTCAGTTACCTCTCGCGTTTCGTCGCGTCGGACCTGTGTCCGGCGCCCTTCCACAACCTCGTAATCACGATGCAGTGTCCGATATGGTGCGTGCTAACATACCGCCGCCCTACGGGCGCCCGCTATATCCCGGCCAGTTCCCCTATCAGGTTCGCACGCCCCGATCGCAAGTGATTATCCAGAACTTCGACACCCGCCGATCGCATTGAGGGTCCAGTTGCTTCAAGTCTCCGCTTGCGCATGGGCGCTGTCCACGCCGCCGATTCAATCCCTGGACCGCATCAGGCTTGCCGGGTTCGATACGGTCGACCTGTGGCCCAACTCGTTCGAAGCCGTCGGAGACCCGGAGAACATCTCCGGTCGGGGCCTGAAACCGGGCTGCTTCGGCCTGCTCGCAGGAGCGCTACCGGGTGGATTGTCGCTCGACGACATCACCGGAGACAGGGCGCAACTGGTGCTCGATCAAATGTACGTTTCAATCGACCGCGCTGGGAGACTTGGCGCGAAACGGGCGTACATGGTCACCCCGTCCGCATACCCGTCAGATGACACACAGTTCTTGAACTCGATAAGGTCGCTCGCCGATCATGCGGCCTCGGCGGGTGTGAAGCTCGCCATCGAACCGCATCCCGGGCGCTCGATACCCAGCGACGCGGCGTGCCTGGAGTTCGTCAAGAAGACCGCGCACGAAAACGTTCATGTCCTGGTCGACTTCGGCCACTGCCTTATCACGGGCGAAAACCCATCCAAAAGCATACGCAACGCCGGGGACCGCCTCGGTTACGTCCACATCGACGACAACCACGGAGTCTACGACGACCACGTGGCGCTCTTTGACGGAGTGCTCAAAGCGCCGGTGATCGAAGATTTCCTGGACACCCTTGTGTCGCTGCCCTACGACGGCGGGCTGGGCATCGAGTTCAAGCTCACGACGCCGTCGCCGATGTCGGCGCTTGTCCAGGCGCGCGACTTCATCCGCGAATGGGAGTTGCGCCAGGGCGTGCGGGCCTGAGCGCACCACGGCGATAAATTCAGATGTCCCCGCTCCTGTCGGGTGCCCTTTGGGCGCTGGTGAGGGCGAATTGCCTTCATCGCAACTCACCCGCGTATCGCTTCTGAACGGGTTGTCGCATGCTGAGGCTCTCGAAGCACCTTCCACTCTCGAGTCGGTGTAGCCAGAGCGCAGACTGACGCCCGGCATTGAAAGGGTCGAATCTCTGATGAAGATCGAACGCATCAACCCTGACGGTCTGTACAGGCCGCCCTCTTATCACCACGTCGTTCGCGCTTCGGGTGGCACGACCCTGTGGATCGCGGGACAGGTTGCGACAGACCCGGCCGGAGATGTCATCGGCGTGGATGACTTTTCGGCGCAGACGCGTCAGGTGTTCGATAACCTGCGTACCGCCCTGGCGGCGGGAGGCGCGGTGTTCGATAACGTGGTGAAGCTGACGACGTTGATCGTCAACTTCACGCCGGACCTACTCCCGTCCTTGTTCTCCATCCGGGCTGAGTACATCGGCGAAGCGACGCCCGCCAGCACACTTATCGGCGTCCAGGCGCTTGCCCGCCCCGAATACATGATCGAGATCGAGGCCATCGCCGTCGTCGACTGACCAAAAGGACGCACGCACTTGCGCCGTCATTCCCGAGTAGTCGGGAATCCGGCCACGCTCGCCGCTCCAACAGCGCAGGCGTCCGCCGTTACTTCCCCTACACTCAATGGGTGAGCTACGACGAGAGTGAATCCACGGCGTTCGTTAGGGTGTTACGCGAGGCCTTTGCCAAGCAGCCTGATCTGCCGGCGCGTTGCGCGATCTCACTAGCTTTCGACGTTAACCAAGACGACTTCAGCGATGTGGTCGATATCGTCGATCGGTGCAGTGGAAGGAGTGATCTCGTAGGCCGCTTGCGAGCCACACACCCGATCAATGTTGCCCACACTCGTCAATTCGATCGGCATTTCTGGACCGTTTGGACTGAAGCCTGTGCATTTGCATGGGCAACCGAAGTGGCCGGGTTCAATTGTCCACTGTTCACCGATGATCATGGCAAACCCGATCTGTTGATCGACCGATCGACATGGATTGAGGCCAAGACCGTGGAGGTCTCCCCTGGCGAGGGCGAAATCCTGGATCGGATGGCCGAATCTTCGGACAGAGGGAAGCTGTTGATCCGGTGGACAGTCGGATTTACGCCACCTCATCCGACGTTGGTCAAGAAATTTGACGACGGATTACGTGACGCGTTGGTCAAACGCGGCCGGCAAGACTACGGCGAGCTCATCGTATTTTTCAGCTTGAACGGCATCAACTGGCCGACGGACCGCAAAGCCGCAATTCAATCAATCCAAGATTGGGTCCGGGTGAGCGGAGTCTCGTCCGGCGCTCGAGTAGTCATATCGCGGGGATCGAATTGGCGAGAACCGATCATCGACACCGGGTGATCTGCGCCAGCGCGGTCGCCGACACACGATGAGTCGCGCTTCTCGTTCGGTTGGCTGGCTGTTAGATCACGGACTCTGACCAACAATGGCCCTTCGACGTTGGCCGCGCACTGCCCTAATGCGTGTGACCTGAGACGCCGTGACCGGCGGGTTCCATCTTCCCGCGAACGTCGTGGATGGCGTCGTGGAACACCTTCTTGATCGCCTCATGCCGCTCAGGGCTTTCAGGAATCGCGAGCGTGTCCAGCCACTCCAGTCCACCCTGCATTACGGTGATCAGGTGCTCGCCTGCGGACTGCTGGAACAGGTCGCTCCCCTCCGCCACCACGTATACGGGCGACGTGTGGGCGTTCATGTTGACGGGCCACACGTGCCACGCCACGTTCTCGCTGCCGCAGCGCGCCGCCAGCCAGCCACTGCCCTCGATTCGAATCTCCTCGCTCAATGAGAGGGACAGCGCTCCAACGCGAGAGCTCTCGCTGGCGACCACCCGCCCGTTGAACACGACATCGAGCGTGTGTATCGGAGACGCGGACAGCGCGGAAACCTCGATATGGACCGTTCCACCGCCGTTGCCGATCTTGAGCTCGTCCCCGGGCACACGGCCGTCCGCTGTGAACGAGAGGATAGGCCCGGCCGTGGTCACAGTCTTTCCCGCACGGAGCGCCCGGCCCCATGAAGCGAACGAGAACTCTTCATCTCCAATGTGCGCGTATGTGCGGACCCCGCCGACAGGCATCGATGCGGACATCTTGTCCGTCCCGCCGACGGCCGCCACGCGATAACCGGCGTTCAGTAGCTGGTACCACTCGTGGACGGCGAAGGTGTCCATGCTGGGCGACCAGAAGTCGCGGATCTCAAGGCCATCGACAACGCCCCGAATCACCTCCGCATACACCTC
The DNA here is from genome assembly GCA_027623795.1 of Chloroflexota bacterium. Taxonomy (GTDB): domain Bacteria; phylum Chloroflexota; class Dehalococcoidia; order Lucifugimonadales; family Lucifugimonadaceae. The sequence goes on along the minus strand of JAQBUX010000014.1, from coordinate 15,878 downwards.
GGACTCTGGGAACGGGAAGTGCGGAACGACCACCACGCCTTCTTTGCGACGACACTCCTCAGCCCACTCGCTCATCGACCTCTTGACCGAGTCTCCGATATAGCCTTCGGACGGGCCGCCCGTTGAGAGCGGATAGATCGGCGAGCCTGTATACGCAAGCAGATTGATGTGGCCCATCAAGTGCTGCCGGTTCTCCGTCCCGACCCACACGAGGGTCTCGTCCGTCGAGGATCCGGATAGCGCGCCCGTGAGATCGCCGACGTTTGTGAACAGGTCGCCCCACTGCGCCGCCAGCAGGTTGATCAGGTTTACGTCTTCCGCCGCCGCTTCAAGCCGGGCCGTTTCCGGTGTCAGAAAATGTGTATGGGTGTCGGCGGTCACCCATCCATCGGGGCGCGTTTCGGTTATACGTTCCAGCTCGATGCGGACCTCGCGCTGGCCGGGTTCGATCTGCAGCTTCTTGCGGACCGGCGCGTACTCGAACCCCTTGACCACCTCCACGTACACGTCGCCGACCGGCAACTCGCCCTGCAGCTTGCCGTCAACATATGCGTACTGGGTAGAGCCGAGAAGCAGGTCTGCGCCGTAGTCCTCAAACCAGTTGTCGTTGACCTCGTGCCTGTGCCCGTATGGCGGGATGTACCGTCCGTCCGGCGCCCTGAAGTGGATACGTGCCGGGGTTGGACGGCCAGTCGCTGCGTCGACGATTGTTGTGTGGACCCACTGACGTTCAGGTGTCAACAGCCTGATCCGTGCCAGGCCGCCCGACGCCGTCACTTCGCCAGATTCCCGCAGGCTCGCCATCTCGAACTCGTGGCCGCCGACCGAGAGCGTCGCGTCCGGGTTGGCGGCGATGTCGAGCATCAGCGACGTTTTTCCGCCGACCTCGTCACCCCAGCCCTTGCGGTCCTCGGCCAGCCATGCGTCCGCGTCGAAGGCCGGAACGGCATAACTGCGCGCGACCGTCCCGAGATCGATGTCGACTTCGGGGTCTGCCGGGTCGCCGTCCGGCAGATCGACAACCACGCTTTCCAGCTTGCTGTGGCGCAGCGGGTGATTGTCGCCGTGAAACAGGGTTATCGCGCCGATGCCGATCGAGGCGCGGCCGGTTGGGCTCACACGAAGCCACTTAAGTCGTCTATCGGGATGCGGGTTGGCCAGCGCGTAGATCAGCCATACACCCTGCCCGCTCGTCAGCGACTCAAGCGCGCCGACGTTGACGTTGAGTTGCATCCGGCCCCACAGGTTGCGTGGCGATGGACCCCGGAAGTCCAGAGCGACCGGTTCCAGGTGTTCTTTTGCGGCGTAGGTGCTCTGGGACCGATTGCGAGGATTGTTGATCTCGAATTGACGGCGTATCGGCACGGTATGCTCCGAGCCGTCCGCGTAGATCAGCGTGTACTCGGCAAGGAGTTCGCCGGGGTTTAGCGCCACCGGCGGCCTGCCCGCCTGCAACGGATACGGATCACGGAGATGCCCATCATCGTCGAGCGCACGACCGTCACACACGTGCTGGATCACGACATACGGAACGTCCGCGTCTCCGGCGCCGTCGATCGCTATCTCGACCGGCGTCGAACCACCGTCCGCTCCCACCACGATGATCGACGGCGCATTCGCGTCTCGGCCGGAGAACGGTATTCCCCAGAAACGGTTTTCGCCGCCGGGCAGTGTTGCGATGGCCTCCGCTGTGTCCGCGTCCCACGGCGATCCATCAGTCCGACGGTGGGAGTACGAGGATGAAAGATCGATCTGTGTAAATTTCGGCATGACGATCTCCGGTCTGGCGCGTCGCTAATGCGGCGCATACTACGCTGGTGTCGACACCACGCAATTGAAAGACCTGACCGGGGTCGCGATTGCTAACCTGAGATCACCTTGATCCAACCAGCGTCAGAAATTCCAGCGACCGGCACGTTCCGCCATCTCCTTCAGACGACGGACCGCTTTGTCGTGGCCGTGGAGCTTGAAACGTCTCGCGGACTTGCGATGGAGGAAAGCTCCAGCCGCACGTTTAGTCTCGCCCGACGGCTCGCCGGGTCAAACCCGGTGGACCTGATCTGCATCACAGACAACCCGGGCGGCAATCCGCACATCCGGCCTGAGGTGATGGGATACGAGCTCCTCGCCCGCGGGCAGGAAGTCGTCATCAACTTCTCGTGCAAGGACTACAACCGGAACGGCATCGAGAGCCGGTTGTGGTCCCTCGGCAGCCTCGGTTTCGACAACGTGCTGGCGCTGACGGGAGACTACCCCGTCCTGGGCGAGGCCGGAGGCCCGCAGCCGGTATTCGACATCGATTCGGTCGGCGTGCTTGAGGTCATACGTCGCATGAACGACGGGTTGGAGGTTCCATCCCGTCGCGCCGAAGCCGACCCCGTCAGGTTGCGCCAGACGTCGTTCTTCCCCGGCGTCGCCATTAACCCGTACAAGGCCGGCGAGTCTGAACTGATGCCGCAATACTTCAAACTCGGACTCAAAGTGAGGACGGGAGCGCGGTGGGCGGTCACACAGATCGGATACGACTCCCGCAAGTTGGACGAGTTGGGGAAGTTCACCGGCGCTACCGGAATACGCATCCCCTTGATCGGATCCGTGTTCGTCCTGAGCGCGCCGTCCGCACGGATGTTCCACCGGACGGGTATCCCCGGGGTTACGGTCACCGACGAGTTGTTGGAACTGGTGGAACGACAGGCGCGTTCCGAGGACCGGGGCCGGGCATTTTTCGAGGAGTTCGCCGCCAAACAGATGGCAGTACTCCGCGGCCTCGGATACCGCGGCGTGTATCTGTCAGGACGCCTGCCCCTCTCCCGTATCCGGCATGTGCTCGATCTCGAGGCGACGTTCGGGCAAGATGACTGGCGCGACTTTGCGAAAGAAATCCAGTTCCAACGGCCGGGCGAGTTCAACTACTACGAACAGGACCGGGAAACCGGCCTGTGCTCCGACCGCGTTGACGCGAAATATCTGGAGTCAAAGTCATCCCGCGGGTTGCGCCGGTCGAAGGCCGCAGCGCCGTTGGCCTACAAGGCCGGGCGGATCGCACATAGGCTCGCGTTTGACCGCAAAGCCCCCGGCTTCCCGATCGCTCGCTGGTTGTATCGACACAACGACACGCGACCCAAATTTGGAACATTTCTACATGTCGCCGAGCGGACAGCAAAGACCCCGATGTACTCGTGCCGGGACTGCGGAGACTGCTCGCTGCCAGATATCGCCTACCTGTGCCCGGAATCCCAGTGCGTCAAAAATCAGCGCAACGGTCCCTGCGGCGGAACGCGAGACGGTTACTGCGAAGTCGGCCAGAAGCGCTGTATCTGGGTCAGGGCGTACGAGCGCATGCGGGCCTATGGTGAGGAGGAGCAGATGCTGGAGCGCCCGGTCGTTTTCAAGAACGGCGCCCTGCGCGGCACGTCCGCGTGGGCCAACTACTTCCTTGACCGTGACCACAACGCACCTCGGGACGACTCGGTGTAGTTCGCCAGGTCAAACCCGCGCAATCAATATCCGGGCCCATGGTCAACGTCGTGGCGCCCGGCGACGATGCGGAGTTCAACACGCTGGATTGACGAATATATAAAGAGATGTTTATATATTCATGTACTGCGATTTGTTATGACCGCTCTGACCACGGAGTGTGATCGTGCCCCGTCACCTGAAATCCGCCGACGACTTCGTCACCATTGGCGAGAACATACACACCACACGCGTGTTCCTACGAAACGGCCGGCGCGTCCGCACGCTTGAAGACGGGACCGAGGGCGTTCCCTTCAAGGACGAGCACGGCAATGACCTGTTCCTCTCCATTCCCGACGAGTTCAAGGAACAACAGCCTTACCGTCAAAACCAGATCAAGCACTTCATGATCGCCGTGTGGAAGGGGTTGCACGGGGACGCCGAAGAGCAGGCCGTAGGCACAGCCTACATCCATCGTGAGGTGAGGCGGCAGACCGAAGCAGGGGCATCATTCCTGGACCTGAACGTCGACGAAGTCAGTCCATACATCGACATCCAGAAACAATCGATGGAGTGGCTTGTACAGACGGTCGAGGCGGTGTCGACCATCCCCGCGAGCATCGACTCGTCAAACCCCGAGATCATCCAAAGCGGTCTCGCCGCGTACACCAGCGCAGCGGGCCGGCCGATGATCAACTCGGTCGCGCTCGAGCGTGTCGATACGATCGATCTTGTACTCGAACACCAGGCGCACGTGATCGTCACTGCGGCCGGCGAATCAGGGATGCCGGAGGATGGACAGGGCCGTCTCGACAACATCAACCAGATCATGGAGCACGTACTGGGCGCCGGGATTCCGTTGGGCGACATCTACGTCGACTGCCTCGCATTCCCGATCGCCGTCGCTTCGACTTACGGAAACGATTATCTGGAGGCGGTCGCCGGAGTCAGAGAAACGTACGGGCCCGAAATCCACATAACGGGCGGCGTCAGCAACGTGTCATTCGGGTTGCCGAAGCGAAGGCTGGTCAACGATGCGTTCCTGCATCTGGCGATCGAAGCCGGGCTGGATAGCGGCATCATTGACCCTATCCCGACGTCCATACAGCACGTCCTCGACCTCGACACGGAGCCCGAACCCGTCCGGCTGGCGATCGACATGCTGAGCGGAAACGACGATTTCTGTATGACCTTCATCGGAGCGTTCAGGGACGGCCGCCTGGAGTAAAAATACTTCGTACGCCCCTCTCCCAGCGGGCACCCTCCTGGCGCGGGCCATGGCGAGGGAGGAGCGTTGATCGAGAAATCACCGTCCGGCGGGCGGCATCCTGGATCAGGCCCTCAAATTCAAAATGTTCTAGGAGGCACAACTTTGGCGCTCGTACGCCTCATGTACTGGAAAGAGATCCCCGTCACCGTACAGGCCAGCGCCGGCGTCGACACCGTTTCGCATCCGTTGGAGGCCCGGTTCCAGGAAGGAGCCGACGCCATCGCCATGTTCGACGGCAGCGCCGGCACGGATGAATACCTGATGGCGTGGGAACTCAAGGATTACGGCGAGGTGGACGCGCCCCCGAAAGAGGCGGCGGCGGCGATCGCACAGAGATTCAACGACGGATTCCCTCAGGATTTCGTGGCGCGCATACGGGACATGGAGCGCGCCGGAAAACGGGACGCCACCCCCGGAGCCATCGACAGATGGCTCGGGGAATGATCGGAATCGTCGAACGGCGCATCCCAAACTAACCCGAGTAAACTGGCTACGTAACAAAAGACCGTTAACGCGTCCGTTCGGACGGCTCAAGCCGACCTCAGGGCGTCCGACGGCGATCTGGATTCTTAATGACATCGACAACAACCGTCACACTTCTCGAACGCCTCGAACGAGGCGACACGATCATTTCCGACGGCGCGACCGGCACCTATCTGCAGGAAAATGGATTGGAACCCGGTGGTTGCCCGGAGGAGTTCAACGTCAGTCACCCGGACATCGTCCGAAACATGGCGAAGCGCTACTTCGACGCCGGCTCGGACATGGTCCTGACGAACTCATTCGGTGGCTCGAAGTTCATGACCAAAAAGTATGGCTTTGAAGACAAGGTGTCTGAGTTCAACCGTCTCGCGGCGGAGCACGCACGATCAGTCGCACCTCCCGGCGGATTCGTAATTGGCTCCGTCGGCCCGACCGGAGAGTTCCTGGCCCCGCTCGGACCGGTGTCCGAGGAGGAGATGTACGACGCCTTCGCGGAACAGATCACGGCGCTGGCCGAAGGCGGCGCAGACGGCGTCGTAATCGAGACCATGACCGCGATCGAAGAGGCCGCGCTGGCTGTCCGTGCTGCGAAGGAAAACACCGATCTGGTCGTGATGTCCACGATGGTTTACGACCCGGGACCGCGCGGCTTCTTCACGATGATGGGCATCACCCCGGAGCGCGGCGTCAAGGAGCTGCGTGAGGCAGGGGCGGACGTCGTGGGCACCAACTGCGGCAACGGCATCGAGCGGATGATCGAGATCGCCCGGTTGATGCGCGCCGTTGACGACGGTTTCATGATCGTCCACTCGAACGCCGGGATCCCTGCGATCATCGACATGGAGATCGTCTATCCCGAGACGCCCGAGTTCATGGTGGAGCATTTCAAAACGCTCAAGGACCTCGGGATCAATATACTCGGAGGGTGCTGCGGCACAGGCCCTGACCACATCAAGGCCCTTGCGGGCGCGCTCAGGGGCTAGACTTCCCTCATCCAACGGGAGAATCGCCAGGTGACGGAGAAGCCGAACCGTCGAACCACCCTTTACCGGGGATTTGGATAGTTTCGAGGATCGACCCCATATGACCACGCTCGAACAACTGAAGCCGCGCGACGTCATCGCCCGCTATGGCGATTGTGTTGAGCTTGTGCCGATGGACCCGAACTTCCACGACATCAGCGTCGGGCTGTACGAACGGGACGGCATCGCTACGGTCTGGACATTCAGCCGGCGCCCGGGCGTCGACGACCGCATGCGGGAGATCGTCGACCGCTTGATCAAGATCGGCGGGATGGAGCACGCGGACGGATGGAACCGCATCCGCTTTTCGTGCGGACGTGTGCATACCCGCCCCCTCAGGTTCCTCACGACCGCCGCCATCGAGCGCACTGCGGAACAGGACCGGCCGGAAGAGTTACGCATCGAGGACTCCAAGAGCGCGCTCACGATCGAGATGACCGGCGAGCAGGCCGGCGACCGATACGTTTATCACGTTTCGGCGACTGGCGAGGCGAAAAACCCTGCGCTGCGCCTTCGAGCGATCATCGCCGGGTTCCTGCGCTATGGCGAGATGGAAAAGATCGACGACACGACCGTCTCGTTCAACTGCAGCCAACGTCACGACGAGTTGGCAAGACTGGTACTGCCCTACTCCAGGAACATCAGCGCCACGCAGGACGCCTTCGAGGCCGACGCCCTGCGTGGTCAGATGACGACCTCCACACTCGGGTTCTCCACCACCTGACCTGCCTCCGGAGGCGACCTCCATGCCATACGTAGAGACCATGACACCCCGGGAACGCGTCATGAACGCGCTCGCCGGTCTCCCGGTCGACCGCACCCCTGTATCGAACCCGACAAACGTCGCCACCGTCGAGCTGATGGACCTTGTCGACGCGCCGTTCCCCGACGCGTGCCGCGACCCTGAGCTAAACGCCCGGCTCGCCGCCACCGGCTACACCGATCTCGGCTTCGACTCGGTTCAGCCCTACTTCACGATCATCCAGGAGTCTTCCGCCCTCGGCTGCGAGATGCAGTGGGAGCAAAAGGACAACTGGCCCACGGTTCGAATGACGAACCCGATCTGGAAGGGCGAGGCCGACGTCAAGATCCCCGCGGATTTCCTTGAGCACAGGGACACGAGGAGCGTCACCGGGGCGATCGAAATCCTCAAGCGGGAGTTTGGCGACGAGGTTGCGATAATCGGCAAGTCGATGGGGCCGTGGACGCTCGCCTATCACGTATTCGGCGTCGAGACTTTCCTCCTGATGACTATCGACGACCCGGCGATGACGATGCGGATCCTGGACAAGTTGAAAGAGGCCACGGTCATGTACGCGGACGCCCAGATCGCCGCCGGCGCGGACGCCGTCTGTGTGCCCGACCACGCGACCGGTGACCTGGTGTCCGGCGAGTACTACAAACGCTTTTTGCAGGACATCCACACCGAGATGGCGGAACGCATCGACGCGCCGTTGATCCTGCACATCTGCGGCCGGACGCTGGACCGCATGCCGTACATAGCGCAGACCGGCATGGCGGCGTTCCACTTCGATTCCCGAAACGATCCTCAGGAGGCGATGGATGCGGTGGACGGCGGAATCCGTCTCGTCGGCAACATCAACAACCCGGAGACCCTCTACTCGAAGGGGCCGGACGACGTCCGCAAAGAGGTGTACGCCTGTCTCGAGGCCGGGGTGCAGATGATCGCGCCCGAGTGCGCCATCCCTTTGCAGACGAAACTTCAGAATCTGCTGGCGATCCCGGAAGCCGTCAAGGACTGGAGCGCTGAAAGGCTCTAGCCTTTTTGCAGGTCAGAATCGACCGACACGTGTTGCTGGCCTCCTTGACAGATATATAACGATATGTTTATGTGTGCGTATATTCTGCAATCAACCTTCGCGCACCGACGCCATCCCGCCCACAGTTGACCTGGAGAGCCGGCCTTTGCCAATCGATCATGAAGGACTCGCAAGAGAGTTCGAGTACGTCACCCAGCCCTCAGAGCAGGAGTCGATCCGCGCCCAGCTTGAGTCGGGCGATGCCCTCATGCAAGAGATGGCATACGCCCTGATTACGGGCGACCATCACGCCGTAGACGCTTTAACCCGGCAGGCTCTGTCAGAGGGTCGTGAGGCCAACGACATCCTCGACGAGGGACTGATCTCGGGCATGGCTGTCGTCGGGGTCAAGTTCCGGGACAACATCATCTTCGTGCCGGAGGTCCTCATCGCCGCCCGCGCCATGAAGGCCGGGATGGCTCACGTCGAGCCCATCCTGTCGGCGTCCGGCGTCAAACCCCTCGGCACCGCTGTATTCGGGACCGTTAAGGGCGACCTGCATGACATCGGCAAGAACCTCTGCATCATGATGATGCGCGGCGCCGGATTCGTGGTCCACGACCTCGGAGTCGACACAAAGCCGGACGAGTTTATCGAAGCCGCAGACGAGCATGGCGCCGATCTCGTAATGATGTCCGCCCTGCTCACTACGACGATGCCGAACATGGGCCGCACGATCGCCGAATTTGAAGATATGGGGTTACGCGACGAGTACAAGTTCATGACCGGCGGCGCGTCGGTGACACAGGAGTTCTCGGACGACATGGGCGCTGATGGATATGGCGACAACGCCATCGCCTGTGTTGAGAAGGCCAAAGAACTGGTCGGACTGGCCAGGGCCGCAAGGGCCGGTTAGCCCAGATATGTCGGCCGATACGTCGGAGACGCCGGACAACCGTCCGACCGATAAAGGGATCGATACCGATCGCCTTCGGGAGAGCATGTCCAGGTTGATGGACATCTACGCCGGCATCTCAGATACGGCCGCCACCGCCGGCTCGTCGCGCTGCCCTTACAAGGACGCGCAAGCCCGCTGTACGGCGCGGTTCCCCTGCCAGAACCAGTTTTACAAGGTCGCCGGAGAGAAGGCGATCTGCACAGGGAGCGATGACCTCGATTACCGGTCGGCGTGGGAGAGTTAACCGTCCACCCCGACAACGCATGTTTTCCGACCTGGCGGCCCACTCCCGAACACCCCGCCATTCCCACGAAAGTGGGAATCCAGGAGGCGTACGGCACCGTCCAGGACATAGATCGAGACTATGTCCCGGAATGGCTCCGGCTATCACCGATTTGGCCGTCGGTTGGATTCCCGATGAACTGGGAAGGTGCCAGCATCGCTCCTCCGAGAACGAGTCTGTCTCAGAAATCGCGGTCGGGCGGAGTTCTATGAAGGATTCTCCCTCATCCTTCGGCGGGCTCAGGACAGGCTCTTAGTCCTCTCCCGCTGGGAGGAGACTTCTGAGACGGCCTCGAACGGCCGGGACAATTTGACCAGTTCCAACAACAAGCCGCCTGTAGCTCACCTGACGATGACTCCCCTGCCAGTGCTGAACACGACGACGAGAACGAAATAGATAGATGTCACCTCTTCACCACGGCGATGAAATCCTTGAGCTGGTCGCTGACCAGAGCATCTTCGATTACGCGGACGCACTTAACGTCCGTGTGCCGACGTCGTGCGGCCGGACCGGCGAGTGCCACGAATGCATCATCGAGGTGAAACGGGGGCACGACGCCCTGAACCCGCCGACGGACGCCGAACGTTTTCTCCTGAACGACAACTACCGGCTCGCGTGCCAGGCCGTCGTACGTGACCCCGACGCCGATATCGAGTTCGCCGTCCTGAGGCGACAGCCCCGGATCATGACGCGCACCGTGTCCCGCGGTGTGCCGCTTGACCCGTTAACGACGCGCGTCGACGACGATGTCGTTTTCGATGGACAGGTGATCGATCGCTATCGCGGCCACATCTACGGCCTTGCGATCGACGTCGGCACCACGACGGTAGTGCTTAACCTGGTCGATCTTGAGTCGGGAGAGGTCGTCCACACCGGGTCGTTCGAAAACCCGCAGCGATTTGGCGGCAGCGACACCATGCGCCGCATCTCGTACGACGGCGCCGATTTTCACGGCGAGCTGGCACAGGTCATGCTGTCGTCTATCAACTTCGAGATCGGGGACATGGCGCGACGCCTCAAAGTGCGTCGCCGTCACATCTACGAGGCCGTCATCGTAGGCAACACCACCATGCGCGAGCTGTTCTTCGGCCACGACGTGCAGTCTATCGGTGAGAAGCCCTACAGGTCTGAGGTGGAGGAGGAGTTCCTGGCCGGAAAGCGTGAAGGGACGGCGCTGAACGTCAAGGCCCGCGACCTGGACCTGCGTATCTTTCCAGACGCCAATGTTTACGGCGCGCCGTTGATAGGAAGCCATGTCGGTGGCGACATCGCAGCGGATCTCCTGGCGATCGGAATGGACGAGCAAGAAGAGGTCATTGCGCTGGTAGACATCGGGACCAATACAGAGGTCGTGGTCGGTAATCGCCATCGCCTGATGGCGGCATCCTGCCCCGCCGGCCCGGCTTTTGAGGGCGGCGAAGTCACCTTCGGCATGCCCGGCTACGATGGCGCCATCGAGACCGCACATATCACCGATGGCGTGGTCGAGTACAAGACGATCGGCGACGCTCCGCCCGAGGGGATCTGCGGCTCCGGACTCGTCGACCTGCTCGCGGAGTTGGTCAGAACGCACCGCATGAATGAGCTGGGAGTGCTGGACGACGGCGGCTCGGAATTCGAGGTCGTTCCCGAGAAAGGCATTACGCTTTCACGCGCCGACATGAGCGCGCTTGCGCAGGCTAAGGCGGCAAATTACTGCGGCCAGTGGATCGTGTTGAGGAAGTACGGAACCCCGATCGAGAACCTCTCTCGCCTCTATCTCGCCGGCGGTTTCGCCAACTACATCGACGTCGAGAACGCACGGGACATCGGGTTCATCCCTAATATCCCGCTCGATCGCGTCTCGCAGGTCGGGAACGCCGCTCTTGAGGGGGCGACGATCATGCTCATCTCAGGGCCCAAGCGCCGCGAAATTGAGCTGCTGACGCGGGATATCGAACACGTGGAGCTAGAGACCACTCCGGACTTCTTCGACCTGTTCGTCGAGGGCTGCCAGTTCAAGCCGATGAAACAGGACCTGGCCTCCGCGTGAGCCTGGCGGTTATCCCGCATTGTGTTTCCGATTTGACTAATATATAAAGAAATGCTTATATGCATGTATCTATCGAGAACCTGAACCTGCCAAACCTGTGAGCACTTAATGGAACAGCTCCTGGCCGGACTGAGGGCAGCGGGCGAGCCTACCCGCCTCCGCTTACTCGCCCTCTGCGCACGCGCCGAACTCACGGTGACCGAACTGACGCTGATCCTGCGTCAAAGTCAGCCGCGCGTGTCTCGGCATTTGAAACTGCTTTGCGAGGCCGGACTCATGAGCCGCTTTCGCGAGGGCCAATGGGCGTTCTACAGGCTCGCCGACACCGCCGACGGACCACGCCTCGGACGAGCGATCGTGGAGTTGATCCCGGAATACGACCCTACGTACCTACGGGATCTGGAGCGGCTGGAAGAGATCAAAGAGTCGCGATCGCTGGCCGCCGCCGCGTACTTCCGGGAAAACGCCGAGCGGTGGGACCAGATCCGCTCGATGTACGTGCCCGAGCCCGAGGTGGAGGCGTGCGTCCGCGATCTGCTGGGAAGTGGCAAGGTCGCTAACCTTTTGGATGTCGGGACGGGCACCGGCCGAATCCTCGAGGTGATGGCCCCGGACGTCGAACGGGGCATCGGCATCGACTTCTCCCACGAAATGCTCGCCGTCGCCCGCGTGAACCTTGGCAAGTCCGGCCTTGAGCACTGCCAGGTCCGTCACGGCGACATGTACGCGTTGGAGTTCGACGACGATTCGCAGGACGCCGTGGTGTTTCACCAGGTGTTGCACTACGCAGACGAGCCGCAGGCGGCGATCTCCGAGGCGGCGCGTGTGTTGCGGCCGGGCGGCCGCCTGGTAATCGTCGACTTCGCACCTCACACGGAACGGATACTGCTTGAGGATCACGCCCATCGCCGGCTCGGTCTCTCCGACGAAGAGGTCACACAATGGTGCCGGAACGCCGGCATGCGGTGCGAACTCGCCCGCGAGCTGCAAGGAGAACCGCTGACCGTCAACGTCTGGCTCGCAACGGCCATGAGCGCGGTCGCCTCGAACGGTTCCTCGTCGTCGAGAAGTTCTGTGGCGGCAGCCCGGTGAGTCTATCCACGCGGAAACGGCCGGAGATCTCATTCGAGTTCTTCCCCCCACGCACGCCGCACGCCGCACGCACCCTGTGGCGATCGTTCCGACGGCTGGAACCGTACAACCCACGATTTGTGTCCGTGACGTACGGTGCGGGCGGAACGACGCGGGAGCGGACCCATCAGATCGTTCGGCGCATGGTCGCCGAGAGCGATGTGCCTCCCGCCGCCCACCTGACATGCGTCGGCTCGTCTCGCGGCGAGGTGGACGATGTGGCCCGCAGCTACTGGGACGCCGGAGTGCGCCACATCGTGGCGCTCCGGGGCGATCCGCCTGCGGGCGCCGACGGGTATCAGCCGCACCCCGATGGTTATCACTACGCCTCGGACCTGGTAGACGGCTTGAAACACGTCGCCGATTTCGATATCACGGTAGCCGCCTACCCTGAGACACATCCGGAATCTCTAGACCCGGCGGAGGACCTGGACAACCTCAAGCGCAAGATCGACGCGGGCGCATCACGCGCGATCACGCAGTTTTTTTTCGAGCCCGATGTGTACCTGCGATTCATGGATAGCGTACGTGCCGCGGGGATTACGGTGCCGATCGTTCCGGGCGTCCTACCCGTGACCGACATCGTCAGCGCCAGCCGGTTTGCCGCGCGTTGCGGAGCGACCATCCCTGACTGGTTGATCGCCCGATATGGCCGGGCCGGGACCGGCGCGCAGTCGCGTTCGACGGTCGGGGTGAGCGTGGCGACCGAGTTCGTCCACCGGCTGATGCTCGAGGGCGTCGACGAGTTCCATTTCTACACGCTCAACCGGGCGGCGATAGTCGCCCGCACCTGCGAGAATCTCGGGCTAATTCCTGCCGAACCGGTCGCGGCTCGGTAATCCACCGTCAAGCCGTGCCCTGTACCGCAGTGGATACTACCGTTGAGTTCGAATCAGGATCCGACTTGCGGCAACGCCTTCGGAGATTCGCGTAACCGCCCGAACTGGCCTGATCACACCGGTCGAGTTACCGTTGCTTCGCGATCCCCGCAAGGTAAAGGCCTTGTACTGGCGAGGACAGGAGCCGATGGCACACGAGCACGAGCACGAAGAGGGACACGGACACTCTCACGGAACGGTAGACCCGGCGCTTTTCAGTTCGGTGGCCGCAACGGAAAGCGGGATTCGGGTCGTGAAATGGACGCTCGCCCTGTTAGGGTTGACAGCCGTCCTTCAACTCGTGATCGTATTTCTAACCGGCAGCGCTGCTCTGCTGTCTGACACCGTTCACAACTTTGGTGATGCATCTACTGCCGTTCCTCTATGGATCGCCTTTGCCCTGATGAGGCGCAAGCCGGGCGGTAGATTCACGTACGGTTACGGTCGAGTAGAAGATCTTGCAGGAGTGATCGTTCTCCTCCTGATCCTCGCCAGCGCCGTGATCGCCACGTATACATCGATAGACCGGCTGGTCAATCCCCGAGACATCGAATTTCCGTGGGTTTTGATGGCGGCGGGAATCATTGGGTTCGCGGGCAACGAGGCGGCGGCGATACTTCGTATTCGGGTGGGACGCCGCATAGCCAGCGCTGCGCTAATCGCTGATGGCTATCACGCTCGGACCGACGGTTTGACAAGCCTTGCCGTGCTCGTAGCCGCGATCGGCGCGCTGGTCGGCTGGCAGTTCCTCGACCCGATCGTGGGCCTCGTTATCGCAGGAATGATCCTGTGGTTACTCAAGTCCGCTGCAAAACCGGTGCTGGTACACCTGTTGGACGGCATCGATACAGAAACGGTTGAACGCGTCCGGAATGTGGCGCTCGCTACGCCAGAAGTCGTTGAGGTTTCCGATATTCGCGCACGGTGGTCCGGCCATGAGTTGTATGTTGATTTGAGTATTTCGGTGACAAGCGATCTTGGCGTCTCAGACGGGCATCGGATCGCGGCCGCGGTAGAACATGCGTTGCTTGCGGCGATCCCACATTCAGGACGGGTTATGGTGCATGTGGACCCCGAGTCGTCCCCGGGACAAATGTTTCACCATCGCGACGCGCACGCGCTTCTCTCGGATCAACATCCAGCCCATTCACACTAGGCCTCACAAAGTAACGAGCGTCCCTTACCAAAGGAGAGGGTCTGATCGAGGTTGAAGCCAGAATCGCACCGCCCCCTTCTGAATACGTGCTGTCGCCACCACTGCATAGCTCCCCAAGGAACACAACGTGAGCAAGGTCCTGATAACCGACTACACCTGGCCCAACATCGATGCCGAATCGGCCGTATTGCGAGCCGCGGGGGTTGACCCCGTCGTCTCGCCGGACGGTTCGGTGGAGTCACTGACAGCACTGGCGGCGGACGTTGACGCAATCATGTTCTGCTTCGCCCAGGTGCCCGCTGCGGTGCTCCGAAACGCCCCGAACTGCAAGGTCGCTTCCCGGTACGGAATCGGCGTCGACAATCTTGATATTGCGACCTGCACCGAGCTCGGCATCGTCGTCACGAACGTCCCGGACTACTGCATCGACGAGGTGGCCGATCACGTGATGGCCATGGCGCTCGCCTTCAACCGGAAGGTCGTCAAACACAGCGCCATGGTGAAGGCCTCTGGATGGGGCTCCGTCTCGCTGACCGACACGATGCACCGACTGCGGGACAAGACCTTCGGCATCGCCGGTATGGGACGTATCGGACGCGCCGTCGCCGGTCGGGCGCGCGCTTTCGGGATGACGGTGCTCGCCCACGACCCGTTCGTCGAGCAGGCGAACGCACCGGACGGCGTGCAGATGACGTCGTTGGACGAAATGCTCGCCGGGTCGGATTTTGTGACGCTTCACGCCCCGTTGATCCCTGAGACGCGAGGGATGGTCGGAGCCCGCGAACTCCGGCTGATGAAAAATGATGCTTTCCTGATAAATGCCGCCCGCGGTCCGTTGATCGACGAACCTGCGCTCGTCGAAGCTCTGGGCCGCGGCGAGATCGGCGGAGCGGGACTGGACGTCCTGGAAGATACGGCGCCGCCGGACGATCACCCTTTTTACGCATTTGAAAACGTGATCATCACGCCGCACACAGCGTTCTTCTCGCAGGCCTCAACACTCGAATTAGAGCAGCGGACGGCACGCGAGGTCGTCCGGGTATTGAACGGCGAGATGCCGGAGAACCTGATCAATCCCGAAGTACTGGGCCGGTCTCGCTCCGGGCTTTAGTAACGCTCAGAACCCGCCGGTGGGTGCGGCGGCGGCGCGGGACTTCTCCCTATCCTTCGACGGGCTCAGGACCGGTTCCCAACCCCCGTATCGAGTACGGGGCAGGCTCTCTCCCGCTGGGAGAGGGGGTTTTGAGCCCCTAATGAGCCTCGACCAGCGTCTGCCGCAGGTCCACGGTCGCGAGCGCGAGCTTGATTTCTGACACATGCGCGAGCGACGTGGCGGCAACACCGCGTTCTAACGGCGTCTCGCTGTAGGCTGCACGCCCAGCTAGCGACGCCAGTCCCCGTAGCGACGCGCCAACCGGAAGTCCGGCCGACAGCGCGGCGACGGCAAAC
>JAQBUX010000286.1 GCA_027623795.1 Chloroflexota bacterium | reverse complement strand
CCTGAAACGAATCCCACTTGCCACCTACCGTGCTCAGCATCGCGGCGGCAAGGGCGTCCGCGGCCAGCGGATGACCAAGGAAGACGACGTGACGCCGCACCTGCGAGTGACGGATACGCACGACTTCCTGCTCACCTTCACGGATCGCGGCCGCGTTTTTGCGACGCGCGTGTTCGAGCTGGCGGCCGATACCTCTCGCACCTCCCGCGGCACTCCAGTCTCGAACATCATCAATCTGGAGCCGCGCGAGCACGTCAACGCCATGGTCACGGTGTCCGACCTGCGTGAAGACAAATACCTGGTGATGGCGACGGTACAGGGGCAGGTCAAGAGAATGCACCTGCCACAGATATCGAACATCCGGCGCGGTGGGTTGAACGCGTTCAACCTGAAATCCGGCGACGAGTTGCAATCGGTAGTCCTGGCCCTGCCTGAAGAGGACATTATCATGGTGTCCGAGCAAGGGATGGCCATCCGATTCCCCAGCGAAGATATCAAGGCGCGGCAGCGCGCTTCCGGCGGGACGCGGGGCATGGCGCTACAGGGTAGCGACAAGATCGTCGCAGCCGATGTAGTAAGCCCGACAGGGGCGCTACTCGTTGTAACAAGGCGCGGTTACGGCAAGCTATCGGAGATGCGTCGCTACCGTCAGCAGAAACGAGGCGGCAAGGGGCTAATAACCCTGAAGATCGCTCGCAAGAACGGCCGCGTCGCCGCAGCTCAGGTGGTCAATCGCGAGGTCGATGGAGACGACACGGTCCTGATCTTGACGGAGAAGGCCCAGGTCATCCGCGTCCACCTGAACGAGATACGAGAGACCGGACGCATCACGCAGGGCGTGATCCTGGCGGTGCCGGAGACCGGCGACGCCGTAAGCGCTATCAGGGCTATGAAGGAGCGCGAAGCTCCAGCCGAGCTGCTGACCGAAGAAGAGATCGAAGCGGCGGCCAGACTTGAAGCGCTTGTGACGAACGGAGTAGCCGAAGTCGAATCATCCGACGAGCTGGACGAATCGATCAACGACGAGTTGGACGATGAGGCGCTTGAGGACGACGAGGCGCTTGAGGACGACGAGCCGGACGACGACGACGAGTCGCTTAAGGACGACGATGCGGACGACGACGACGACGAGGCGCTCGAGGACGACGAGCCGGAACCTGACGAAGAAGAGTAGGCGTAGCGCCGGGCCGTTCTTCAGACGGCCCGGCCACGCCTGATCAAGCTGCTGCCGAGCGATCCACATGGTTGACCGCGTTGCGGTAGTGTCCATAGCCCCGGTCCTCCCCGGGGCGGTCCACGGCGGCTCGCAGCGCATCCTGGACGGGGTGCTCGGTGGACTTGCAGACGCGGGCGCCGATGTCCGCTTGTTGTGCTCGTGGCGGCCGGAGAACGACGGCGGCTTCGAGATAAGTCCGAGCATCCGCGTGGAGCCGATCCTGCAGCTTCGCGGTTTCTTCCCGGACCCGTGGGAGTCACCTCCCCACAAGATCTTGCAGACGGCTGAAGCCGTGCGTCCGGCGCTCGAATGGGCCGACGCCGTCTACCTGCACGCCGACACCTTTTATCTTCGAGACCTGGTTCCGGCGGGCCGCCGCGTCGTCCGCTCCTTCCACGACTTTCACTACGAGACCGCGCTGATCTCAGCTTTCGCGTTCCGTGCCGACCTGACGATCGTTCCGTCCGAGTATCTGAAGGACTGCATCGGCGCGACGTCGGGCGCGTATCACGGCGTTGAAGGTGAGCCGGTCGTTGTCGTCCCTAACGGAATCGACCTCGAAACCTACTTCCCTCGACCTGGAGTCACCCCCCGTGGCGTCCGCGAGCGTGCCGATGGTGACCTCGTGCTCCTGTGGCCGCATCGGCCCGACCTACGCAAGGGCATCGTTGAGGCGATCGAGATCGCGGCGAAGCTGACACGACGACTTCCGGACCGGAACGTCCGTCTGCTGGTCCCGCAACACGTTGACGCCGCCAGTTCCGCCGACACGCGGGCGTTCTACGACAAAGCCGTTCAGGTGGCGGCGGTCGAAGGCGTGATGGAGTCGCTGGAGTTCACGCCGTGGTGGAGCGGCCGTGAGACGGCGGACGCGTACAGCTTCGCCGACGTGACGCTGTGCCCCGGCAACTTCATCGAGTCTTTCAGCCTGGTTGCGTACGAATCGCTCGCGTGCGGCACGCCCGTTGCAGCGGCGGGTGTTGGGGCGCTGCGTTATCTGCCAGACCATCCCGATGTCCACACGTTCCCCTACGGCGACGCGGCGGCGGCGGCGGAGGCATCCCTGGCCGCCGCCGCCGGGATGGAGGACTTCGCCGGAATCCGGGAGCTACTAACCGCCAAATACTCCTTCCCTCGCATGCAGCGCGCGTACGCCGCGGCGATCATGGGCGCGTTGCCAGAATCATCGCAAAATGCGCCGTCGTCGGTCGACCGTTTCTCGCTGGCGCCGTGGTGCGCCGTGGCGGGAGAGCGCATCTACAACGACTACGAGTACGGCTGGTCGCACGGGCCGGAGTTGGCTTCATTCCTGGGTAGCACGCCGGACCCGAATTTCACCCGCGCTTCGGCGATAGACGCGGGCCTGTCGGCTCATCAGTTTGAAAGCGCCGTACGGGACGGAACGATCGTCCGGGCCTGATCCTCAATATGTCGAAGTGTGCGCGCCAGTTACGCCCACGCCTATAATCCGGCGCTAACGACTAGCTGGCAGACACCGGGAGGACGACCCTGGCGAGCGCAAATCCGGTCGACCAAATGAAGTTTCGAGATGCATGGGGCCGTTTCGCCACCGGCGTCACGATCATCACCTCTTCGGAGCCGGACGGCGGCGTGCACGGCATGACGGCGAACGGCGTGACATCGGTGTCGCTCGATCCCCCGCTGGCGCTCGTATGCGTGGACAAATCCCGCAACACGCACCGCCTGATCTCGGCGGACGGTTGGTTTGGGATCAGCATCCTTCGACGGGATCAGGGCGACGTCGCTATGTACTACGTCCGGGACGCCGCCGACCGCACCGGTGACGTCGAAGTGCCGCTGGAAAAGCGCAGCGAAGGTCCGCCGGTTGTCGCCGGCGCCCTTGCGGCGATGTCTTGCCGCGTAATAGCGGAGCACAACGCCGGCGACCACACGATCTTCGTCGGTGAAGCGGTCGAGCTAACGACGAACGACGGCGATCCACTCCTCTACTACACGGGTAAGTTTGGGAAGTTAGTGCTGGACTAGTGGGTTGGTCTTCGCGGCGTGCGGCCGCTGCGAGACGCGCCGCGGGACAGACGTAATCTCCGACCTTCGACCAGCCGGGGAGCAAGCGGCGTCCTCCGCGCGCTTGTCGCCCATCGTAGAGGCACAGGGCAATTCGCCCGTGGGCGGGGCGAGCCCCGCCCCTACGCGGCTTCCCACACTACACGCGTCCTGAGGCTTTCGAAGGGCGGGCCGCTGCCTGCCCTTGTGCGCCCACCTACGCGCCAGCGTCCGTGCGGGCGTAGTCGCCGGCGCCCATGAACCAGATACCGGCGGCGGAAACGTCAGACGGCGGCTTCACCGGCCGCGCTACACGAACCCACGCAGTTCGATCGCCTTTGCGACCGAGCCGACCGCGACCGCATACGCCGCTTCACGCTGCGTCAGGCCTCGATCCCTG
>JAQBUX010000285.1 GCA_027623795.1 Chloroflexota bacterium | reverse complement strand
GCTGGCCCGGGACCCCGAGCGCGATCGGCAAATCGAGTCGATCTGCAATCTGATCCGGAATGTCTCTGAAGCCGGCATCCCGTCCGTCAAATACAACATGAACCTGATCGGCATCCCGCGGACTGAACGCACGATCGGCCGCGGCGGCTCCAGCAACTCCACATGGCGGTACGCAGAAGCGAACCCGGATCAGGCGCACACGATCGCCGGTGAAGTCAACGCGGACGGGTTCTGGGAGCGTATCGACTACTTCCTTGAGCGCGTCGTGCCGGTCGCAGCCGAAAACAAGGTGCGTCTCGCGTGTCACCCGCACGACCCGTGGACGCCCGACGGCTACATGGGCGTAACCCGGGTACTTGGCACCGTCGATGGCATGAAAAAGTTCGTCTCGATGCACGAGAACGACTACCACGGCCTGAACTTCTGCCAGGGCACGGTCTCGGAGATGCTCGACAGCCCGGGCGAAGAGATCTACGACGTGATCCGATACTTCGGAGAACGCCAAAAGATTTTCAACGTCCACTTCCGGAACATTCGTGGACGCGTCGGCGACTTTGTCGAGGTGTTCCCGGACGAGGGTGACGTGGACATGCTCCGTGCGATGCGTACCTACAAAGAGGTCGGGTACAAGTACATGCTCATGCCGGACCACGTGCCTGACATATCCGGTCCGAATGCGAGCGGTGTCGCATTCGCTTTCTGCTACGGCTACATCACGGCGCTCTTGCAGGCCGTAAACGACGAGGGGTAGTCCCGCACCGCATGGCCGCTCCCTGCACGGTGCAGCCGCTCAGAGAACCCCCGAGAGTTCAGGAGACCCAACAATGCGAACCATCGACGCCATCGCCCTGATCCTGAAAAAAGAGGGCATCGAGTTCCTCAGCGCCTTCCCGACGACGGCGGTAATCGAGGCCGCCGCCGAGGCGGGGATCCGCCCCGTGATCTGCCGCCAGGAACGCGTCGGCGTTCACATCGCGGACGGTTTCGCCCGTGTCACCAACGGCCGCAAGGCGTCGGTGTTCGCCATGCAGTACGGGCCCGGCGCCGAGAACGCGTATCCGGGCGTTGCAACTGCGTTCTCAGACAACGTGCCCATGCTTTTCCTGCCCCTCGGACACCCGGCGGCGCGGGAGAGCGTTCACCCGATGTACAGCTCCCTCAAGAGTTACGACTCGGTGACCAAGCACATCGAGCGCGTCAACTCCCCGGAACGCGTCGGCGCATCGCTGAGGCGCGCGTTTGCGGCCATGCGGATGGGACGGCCCGGACCGGCGATGTTGGAAATCCCGGCCGACATCGCGGAGGCGGATGTCGATCCGTCGGTCGTCGACAGATACGTGCCGGTAAAGGCAGCGATCTCGGCGGCGAACGAAAACGACGTCATGGAGGCGGCAAAAGTCCTGCTCGACGCCGATCGGCCGCTTGTGCTCGCCGGCCAGGGCGTGCTTTACGGGGAGGCCAGCGCGGAGTTAACAGAACTTGCCGAGTTTCTGCAGGTCGCTGTCGGAACGACCATGGCCGGAAAAAGCGCCTTCCCGGAGACGCACCCGCTGTCCGTCGGCTCCCTCTCGGAGGTCATGAACGGAGCGGCATACGACTACATGCAGGGGTGCGACGTTCTTTTCGGTGTCGGAACAAGCTTCACGATCCAAGGCATGGTCACGCCGATTCCGGCCGGCAAGACAATCATCCACACAACGAACGAACCGACAGATCTGCACAAGGACTATGACGCCGACCACCCTCTCCTCGGCGACGCGCGCCTGGTGTTGCGGCAGATGATCGACGCCTGTAAGGAATTGCTTTCCACCCGCCAGCGCGAGACGCCCGATACGGCCGGGCGCATCTCGGCGCTCAGGTCCGCCTGGTACGGCGAATGGGAGGAGAAACTCACGTCCGGAGAGACTCCGATCACGCCATACAGGGTGCTCGGCGAGTTCATGCGCAATGTCGATCCGTCCGAGGCAATCGTCACACATGACTCTGGCAGCCCCCGCATGCAGATCATGCCGTTCTACCGCGCCGGAGGACCGCGAAGCTACCTCGGCTGGGGCAAGTCCCACGGGCTCGGCACCGGGCTCGGCCTCATCATGGGGGCGAAGCTCGCGCGGCCGGAGATGTTCTGCGTGAACTTCATGGGCGACGCCGCGTTCGGGATGACAGGGCTCGATTTCGAGACGGCGGTCCGCTCAAACATTCCGATCTGCACAATCGTCCTCAACAACGACGATATGGCGGTCGAGGTCCCGCACATGGAGCGATCCAATGACCTGTACGGTTCCCGCGGCCTTTACGGGCGTTACTCAGATATGGCGCGCGCTATGGGCGGTTGGACCGAGAGGGTCGAAGACCCCGAAGATGTAGACGCAGCGATACTTCGCGCACGCCGTGCGACGGAGGACGGTGAGTCCGCTCTTCTAGAGTTCGTGACAAGCAGCGAGATGGCGAAGTCCAACCTGCGCTCGTTCGCCTGACCTCCAATACTTCAGCATTACAGGCAACCGTGTAAGAGACCGGCGTCACAAACCTGACTTCTCCCGAATCAGTACGAAACGGCGACCGAATCACCACTTTCAGGTGATTCCCGCGACGTCGTTACGCATAAACACTCAATTCCGAACGGGTACCCTCTTTCGTATCCCCCGCGAGCGACGACGATTTTCGACGGCTCGCACGGGATTGGCGGTGCAACGCACATCCACCGGCGGAACTTTGAGTTGGGAAATGGTCAGGCGCTATGAGCAGTCAGACGTCGAAAGCCATATGGATAACCGGAGTCCTTGGAGTGATCCTCCTCGGTTTCGGCATCATCTGGGATGTTGCCGTATTCGACCGATTTGAACAGGTCCCCGACGACCTCGACCGGACGGCGGATATCGAGGGTACCTACACCCTAGGGCTATTCGACAATTAGTTACTCCACGTCACTGCGGCGGCCAGGTGCAGGGCCGCCATGAAGTAGAGGCTTCTGCGGTCATAGCGTGTGGCGATCCTGCGCCAGCACTTGAGCCTGTTAAATGACCGTTCGATCAGGTTCCGCTCCTTGTAAAGCCCACGGTCGTACGTCCTGAGAACTCTCCGGTTGGACCTGGGCGGTATGACTGCGATAGCCCCCTGCGAGTCGATATAGCTCAGGATGCCGTTGGAGTCATATCCCTTGTCTGCGATCACGTGGGTGCTCTTGATCCCACTCAGCAGCGGCACAGCCTGCGGGGCATCACTGGCCTGGCCTCCGGTGAGGATGAAGCGGATGGGCTGGCCTCCGGCGTCGACCGCCATATGGATCTTGCTGCTCAGTCCTCCTCGTGAACGCCCCAGAGCCTGGTCCATGGCCCCCCTTTTCCGCACACCGCCTGCTGATGAGCCCGGACGATGGTGGAGTCGATCATGACCCATGTGTTCTTCGGGTCTGCAAGCAGCACATTGAAGATACGCTCCCAGATCCCCGCCCTCGCCCAGCGCGTGAACCGCTTGTGTGCGCTCTTCCAGTTCCCGTATCCGGCCGGCATGTGTTTCCAGTGGGCGCCGCTGCGCAACACCCATAGGACTCCGTTGATAAAGTTACGGTTGTCTTTTGCCGTCACGCCGACCGATCCAGGCCGGCCCGGCAGGAACCCTTCTATCTGGCGCCACTGGGAGGCGCTT
>JAQBUX010000284.1 GCA_027623795.1 Chloroflexota bacterium | reverse complement strand
GCGATGGACACTGCACAGGCCGAGGCACAGAAAAAAATGGCCGAGATTACCGGCGGGCTGAACATCCCGGGATTGATGTAACCGAGACTCCCCGTCGGGCCGGGAGTCTCGTTTAACCCGGGAAGGCCAATCATCCCAGGAAGCTCGGGAACCCCAGAGACCCCAGGCACCCTCAGGGACCAAGGAAGGCCGATAACCAAGAAAGGCCGGACCCGCCGGACCGATGAACTCCAACACCACCCCGTCAGCAGCCCCACCGGTCGCACGGCTCATCGAGGCGTTCAATCGGCTTCCCGGCGTCGGCCCGAAGTCTGCGCAGCGTCTCACTTACTTCATGATCCGGATGCCGCGCGAGGAAGCAGAGGCGCTCGCCGAGGCCCTGTTATCGGTCAAAGACCGTATCGTCCTGTGCTCGATATGTCTCAACATCACTGAGAGCCCGGAATGCTCGGTGTGCACCAACGCCCGCCGTGACCGCACGCGAATATGCGTGGTAGAGGAGCCGCTCGACGTGCTGGCGATTGAGCGGACAAGGGCGTACGCCGGCCTGTATCACGTACTCCACGGCTCAATTTCGCCGGTGAACGGCATCGGCGCAGATCAGTTGAAGATCAGGGAGCTTCTCGACCGGCTCCGGGACGAGTCCGTGACGGAGCTGATCCTCGCCACGAACCCCAACCTTGAGGGCGAGGCAACGTCGATGTATCTCCAACGCCTGATCTCACCGCTGGGGATCAAGATCACTCGGCTCGCCCGCGGGCTATCGTCCGGCGCGGACCTGGAGTACGCGGACGAGATGACACTGGCGAATGCGCTCGAAGGCCGGTCTGAGATCGTGATCGATAGAGAAGCGTCTGCGGGTTAGCGCCTTCGAGATCCGGCGCACGCGACGCCCGCGGAAAAAATTGGGAGCCCGACCAGATAAGGCGCGTTTGTGACCTCTAGCCGCCCGAGATTATTTACGACCGAGGCCGTCGTCTTGCGCCACCTTGACCTTGGCGAGGCGGACCGCCTGCTCTGGCTTCTGACGCCGCAACGCGGAGTCCTCCGGGCTACGGCGCGCGGCGCACGAAAGCCCGGGAGCAAGCTCGGCGGGCATATCGATCTGCTTTGCTACGTCAAGCTCTCAATACGCGAAGGGCGGGATCTGCACGGCGTCAGCCAGGCGGACACCGTCGACGCATTTCGGGGCATGCGTACGGATATCGGCCGCGTCTCCCGCGGGCTGTACATGGCGGAGCTCGCGCAACAGGTGAGCGTGGAGGATGCGCCGGCGCCCGCCGTGTTCCGTTTGCTGGTGAACGGGTTGGGCTGGATGGCGACGACCGAATCGCCAGACGCACTGATCCGGTGGTATGTGTTGCGGCTTCTGACGATCACGGGTTTCATGCCCGAGTTCGGCTCATGTGCAGAGTGTGGGAACGTCCTGGAGCCCGGCGACCACGTGTTCTCGGCGGAGCGCGGCGGGCTCGTCTGCCCGGCATGCCGCTCCCAGGGCAGCGATGTGCTCCATCCCGCCAGCCTCGGCACGATCAAGGTCCTGAGGCATCTGGCGCGAAGCGACTACCCTGCGGTGGCGGCCCTGAGCGTTGGCGAAGAGGAACGCCGGCAGATTGAACGGATACTCCGCGCCCACGCAAGCACGGTCCTGGACCGCGGCGTGCGTTCGTCGGCTTTCCTTGACGAGATCAGGGACTGGCCGGAAGCGGGTCCGGTGCCGGGCGGATTACATAGAGGATCGTAAGGACGGGCAATTCGTGCAGAAACCGGTGAGTGTAGAACAGTGGTCGGATATTGAGTCACAAGGCTGGCAATCTTTGATCGTAGGGAACGGCGGCAGTATCGCTGTCCACCCCCAGTTCAACTACGCGTCACTGTTGACGGAAGCGATCCGAATATCGCCTAACGGAATCAATATTCGAAGATTGTTCGATGCACTCGACACCACCGACTTTGAATACGTACTGGCTAAATTGCGCTCAGCAGGGGAAGTACTCAAAGGTTTGGATCTCACCGTGCCTGAAGTCGGTCAGTATCAAGCCGAGGTCAAAGAAGCCTTGGTCCGGGCGGTGCACTCGGTCCATCCAAACTATGCAGATGTCGAGGATCAACTCCGTTTGGTCGGAGCCTTTCTCAGGCGATTCAGGAAGGCTGCCGTCCTGAACTACGATGTCTTGGTTTATTGGGCGATGTTGCTCGTCAATGACCAGATTCGTTTATCGATCAAAGATGGATTCACTCCCAGCAAAGTGGACCAGGCGCTCCGATTCTGGGATGACTGGCCGAATCTCCTCAACTCATACAACAATGTTGCAAAGCCAACGCTCGTCGTATACCCGCACGGCGCGCTAATGCTTGAATCTGAAAGACTCGGAGGGACCGCAAAAATCGTCAGCGATGGGTCAATATCCGCGTCAGATAGCCGAAGCAAATTACTCACAACCATCACCGCTAACTGGGAGGACAAGGATGTTGTTCCTCTATTCGTAAGCGAAGGTGACTCCAATCAGAAAAGTGCAGCGATCAACAGGAATCACTACCTCAGTGTTGTCAATCGCCATGTCCTCCGCACGTTTGGACCCAACGTTGTGATCTACGGTTGGTCCATTGGCAAACAAGACGCTCACATAGCGAGTCAGGTTTTCCGCGCACGCAACAGTCCGAGCGTCCAAAACGTGGCAGTTTCAGTGCGCACGATTGGATTGTCCAGTGAACAAATCTCTGAACATTGCTTGACAATCGACGAGTTGCTACACAGGTTCAACAGCTCGATTTCGGTCCGTTACTTTGACGCTGATTCAGCCGGCGCATGGTGTCATGACTGAACCCGGCGCGTTCCTCATGGCTTCCTGACTACGCTGAGAGATAGGTACTGTGCTGGACCGCGGCGTGCGTTCGGCGGCTTTCCTTGACGAGGTTAGGGACTGGCCGGAAGCGGGTCCGGTGCCGGGCGGGCTGCAATCCGAAGGACCGCGTCAGTGAAGCCGGGATTGGTGATTGTTGCCACCTGGGTATCCCGATCGCTTCACAGGCTCGGTACAATCGACACGCGCTCGACGGAACGAACCTGTCCGCCAACGCGTCCGGCCACGTTCCCCTGCCCTCTCCCTGAACCCGGTTGCATGATGGCGCAGGCGTAAGGGCGACACTTGAAGCGTGTCTCAGAAATCGCCGCCGGACGGAGTCTTACGAAGGAACTTCTTCCTCACCCCAGCCCTCTCCCGCTGGGAGAGGGGGATTCTGAGACACGCTCCTTGCGCCCGCCCCACGTGTAGCGGAACGACCGACTCAATGCCATCGTGGCGAGAGGGACCACATGGCCGGCCCGAAACGCTTTACAGACAACACAATCGCTTAACCCTCCCGGAATTGATACATGGCTGAAGAGTTCATAAGCGTTCGCGGCGCCCGCGAACACAACCTGCGTAACGTCGACGTGGATGTGCCGCGTAACAAGCTGGTCGTCATCACGGGCGTGTCCGGCTCAGGGAAGAGTTCCCTCGCGTTCGACACGATCTATGCCGAGGGGCAGCGCCGATACGTCGAGTCGCTATCGGCTTACGCCCGCCAGTTCCTCGGCCGGATGGACAAGCCCGACGTCGATCACATCGACGGATTGAGCCCGGCCATATCGATCGACCAGAAGGGCGTG
>JAQBUX010000283.1 GCA_027623795.1 Chloroflexota bacterium | reverse complement strand
TCACGTCCTTTCCGCCGGCGTTCATGGCATCCTGCACACACATGCGCGACAGGCGGACGCAGTGCAGGCGTTCGTCGAGCAAGTTCGCTGGCCATTCCAGACCGTCGGCGTCGGCAAAGACGGTGGGCTGGGTCAGGGACAGCGCGGCGCGGGCGGGCAGGCGAAACCGGCGGCGCTGTGGGGTCTAACCCCGCAGGAGTATGTGAGGGTCTCCGACCCATGGCCGCTTAACCCGGACGGCGAGTTGATGCTCGGTCTAAAGCTCGAGGACCGGGAATGCGTCGCGAACGCCGAGTTCACGGCGGCGGTGCCCGGGCTCTCATTCGCCGAGTGGGGACCCGGCGATATGGGCATGTCCTACGGCTATTCCGACGCCCATGATCCGCCATACCCGGAGGAGGTGGACCGGGCGAGATTGACCGTACGCGCCGCGTGCGACAAGGCAGGAATTAGTTTCCTGTGCAGCTGGCACGACCCCGAGAAGACGGAGGAGGAAAACCTTCGTTTCCTGCTCGACTGGGGCGTAAAAGTCATATCCGGCGGGAGCGCAAACGTGAAAGAGATGGGGCTCAAAATTAGGCCCCGTTCCTGAAGAGCGCAATTTCGGATGCCCGATTAATTCCGAGTATTCCCGAGTACTTACGGGGCGATCGCGATGGCGATCGCCCCTGTCGCGATAAGGACCGCGCCGAGGATCCGTCCGCCGGGGAACGGCTCTCTAAGTACGAATACCCCGAGCGCTACGCCCACCAGAAGCCCCACCTCCCGGAATGGGCCGACGTAACTGACGCGCGAAACCTGCAGGGCCGCAAGGACCAGCGCGTAAGCTGCGAACTGCAACAGCCCGCCGACGACGATCGCCGGTGCGTTGTCCCGCCACTCCTTAGCGAAATCGCCACGTGTCCGGCCGCGCGCTATGAACGGCAGTAGCCCTAACGTCGCCGAAGTTGTCAACATAAACATGTACAGCACGGGCGTTACATGCCCGACGCCGCGCTTGTCGACGATCGAGTATGCGGCGATCAGCAGCCCGGTGAGCAATGCGTAACGCATGCCTGGCGAACGCAGCACGGCGAGCGGATCGGAGATTAGCGTGCCGACACGACCCCACCACGAGAGGGTGAAAATTCCGACGACAACGGCCCCCACCCCGAGTACAGCGAAGGCGGACATGGATTCGTCCAGGATCAACACGCCGCCGACCGGGATGAGCAGGAGACCGGTGCCGCGCGCTACGGGATATACGAGCGATAGATCGCCGTCCCGGTAGGCACGGCTCAAGGTTATGAAGTAACCGAGGTGGAGGATCCAGGTGGCGGCGATGAAAACCCAGCCCTCGGAATCCGGCGTCTTGAGCCAGAACATGACGATGGCGAGCGGCAATACAACGGCATTGGCGCTCGCCGCCATCCACCACGTGAACACTTCGGCATCGCCGGCCCGCTTTATGAGGAAGTTCCACGAAGCGTGCGCAACCGCAGATAGCAGCACGAACGCGATGGCGAGACCGGTCATTCAGGCGAGGATACACCCGACGGAGGCAGGTCCGGCCCGCCCGCGGGCTCCCGGGTACCCCGACAAATTGCCGAGATTGCCGAGATTGCCGAGATTGCCGAGATTGCCGAGATTGAAAGGGGTGGGGGACGCGAAACGCCCGCCAGTAACGGCGGGCGATCATAAAAATGGCTAACCGGGCGGAACTTTAGACCCGTGTGTGTGCTGAGAGCGCCCAGTCCACGCGCATCTCTACTTCGCCATCTGCCCATGGTTTGTTGATGTAGTCGCGGGCGCCCAGATTACGGGCCATCGCGAGGTCCTCCGGACGGCCTTTTGCGGTCACCATGATGACCGGGACATCGCTCGTCGCCGGGTCCGCCTTCAGCCGTTTCAGGGCTTCGAAGCCGTCCACGCGCGGCATCGCCACATCCAGGAGGACGAGTTCAGGACTTCCTGAAAGGACCATCGCCATGACTTCCGAGCCGTCTTCGGCTTCGAGAACGTCATGACCGACGTCTTCCAGAAGAGTCATCAATGCGAGACGTACGTCTTCGCTGTCATCCACTACCAGGATTCGCGACATGATTTCTTTTCTCTATCCACTTTCCGTCACTTACCGCCGGTCGGTTTTATGTCCAGCCCGCACCAATTAAGTGATCTCACAACCCAACGCAACCCATCCTCACCGACGATTCCAGCCTGACGCATTGGGGATTGCACCTAATCTACGCGTTCCTCATGGCTCCGGGTCGATCCCGTGCAGGGGCGTAGATACGTGCTTTAGACCGCCTGCGCTTCATCACGTTTGCCGTTTAGCGCCCACTCCACCCGCATCTGCACTTCGTTGTCGGCCCATGGCTTATTGATGTAGTCGACGGTGCCGAGACGCCTCGCGTCTTCGAGGTGGTCGGGCCGGCCCAACCCTGTGACCACGATCACCGGAATCAACGCCGTCTGCGTATCCCGGTTTAACAGCTTCATGACCTCGAAGCCGTTCATCTCAGGCATCGCCATGTCCAGCAGGATCAGATTGATCCTTGCTGAGACCGCCATCGCCATTACCTCAGACCCGTTCTCGGCTTCAAATACGTCATGCCCCTCGTCCTCGAGGATCTCGGTGAACGCCTCTCGGATATCTTCGTCGTCGTCCACAACGAGGATGCGTGCCATTTCAAACTCCCGCTGAAGACCTGTGTGATCAATCCCGCCGCGGTTGGCGCCCCACGTGGGATCGCACACATCGTCGGTTGGATCGCCTGTTGCTCTTGATAATTGGACCTGAGGTGTTCCTACGCATCGGCGCGAACACGCACTCAGGCGTCCGCGAACCATGATCTCGACCCCGGTACTGGCTCGGGGCATGTGGGCGACAGTCCCGCGCCTTTGCCACGGTCCGACGGCGGCACGCCATAATGTGGCCCGCGTCGTGAGAGGCCGCGGCGATAGCGCCGCCAGATGCCGTCACCACCCGATACCGTTATCAAGGGAGAATCCGCACATTGGTTGATATCAAGATCGTAGGCGGGCAGGTCGTTGACGGCACCGGAAGCCCCGGTTTTTACGCCACCGTCCTTGTTGAGGGCGATACGGTCTCGATCCACCGCGGCGATCACGACCACATACCGGCGCACCGGACGATCGACGCGACGGGTCACGTGGTATCACCAGGCTTCATAGACGTCCACTCGCATGCCGGGTTGACCATCCTTGGTGAGCCGCACCACGATCCGAAGATCAGGCAGGGCGTGACGACGGAGCTGATCGGGATCGACGGCAATTCGTGGACGCCCTTTCGTACGCATGACGAGCTTCGGCAGTTCATCGAGCTGGACAACGGGCTGAATGGCTTCCCGCCCGAACCGGCTGACTGGCTCACGCTCACCGAGTTCCTGGCCAAGTTCCACGAGCGAGTCGCGGTAAACATTTGCTACATCCTCGGCAACTCGCCGCTGCGTATCTGGGGCGTTGGCTGGGAAGACAGGCCGGCGACCCGCGACGAGATCGCCAACATGCGGGCGGCCGTCAGGGAGACGATGGAAGAGGGCGCATGGGGGCTATCGACCGGCCTCGACTATCCGCCCGGTTCGTACGCATCTACCGAGGAACTGATCGAATTGAGCGCCGAATCCGCACGGCTCGGTGGGTTCTATCACACCCACA
>JAQBUX010000282.1 GCA_027623795.1 Chloroflexota bacterium | reverse complement strand
TGCAGACGTGGTGACGGAGATGGGCGACGTGAAGCATCCGTACCGTGACCAGGGAATCAAGGCGCAGCCGGGGTTGGACTTTTAACGATGCCAGATGAGTTCCCACGGTCCGATCCGGCGGCCGCACCGGAAGCGCCGCAGCAATCAGCTCCCTCACGTAAGGGGATGCTGGTCGTCTACCACGGCGACGGCACAGGCAAGGAAGTGTCAGCCCGCGGCGTGCTGTTCCGCGCTCACGGGCGGGGCCTGCCGGTGCGATTCCTGTGCTTTGCCGCCGGCACAACCAACTCGCCATCCGGCGACAGCCTCGCACTTGACCGACTGGGCATTCCGGCCAATTTCGACGGCTGCGAAGGGCCCGGGGACGCGGCCGATCTCTGGGGCGAAGCGCTCCGGCATTTAGAGAACACAAAAGAAGGCGTACTCGTCCTGGAATCGTTGCTCGATGTCGTTGAAAACGGCTGGCTATCCGTCGCCGAAGTCGTCAGCGGACTGGCGAATAAGTGCCCGCTCTTACACGTCATCGTCACCGGTCAGACGGCGCCCCCGGAGCTCGTCACCGTTGCGGACCTCGTGACGGAAATGCGGACGATCAAGAAGCGACCCGATGGTGCCCCACTCGTCGCCGGGATCGACTACTGAACGGAACATCGATTTGAACTCAATACTGGAAGAAATGACCAGCGGGATCTCCCACGCCGACCCGGCGATGATGAAACGCGCCCGCATCCGGCAAGCGCGACTGACCAAACCGCCCGGCAGCCTTGGCCGCCTCGAAGAGATTTCGGTTCGGCTCGCCGGTATCTACGGCACGACCCGACCGAAGGTGGCGAGCCGGTCACTCGTCATCGCCGCTGGTGACCACGACGTCGTTCGCCAGGGTGTGACGAGCTACCCGCAGGACGTGACGGCGCAGATGGTCCTCAACTTTCTCGCGGGCGGTGCTGCGGTGACTGCGATGGCGCGCCTCTTTGACGTGGACGTGACGGTCGTCGATGCCGGGGTGAAGTCGGAACTACCGGAGCACCCTGACCTGATCTCGTTGCGGATCGGACCGGGCGCGGCGGACATCTCTGCAGGCCCGGCGATGAGCCGTGAGCAGGCCGAGCGTTGCCTGATAGAGGGCGTGCGCATCGGCCAGAGATCGGCCGGGTCCGGGTCGGGCCTGGTCGCTGCCGGCGACATGGGCATCGGGAACACAACGCCGTCCAGCGCAATCACCGCGGCCCTCACCGGGATGCCGCCCGAGGTTACGACCGGTCGCGGAACCGGCCGCAACGCCGACGAGCTTCGTCACAAGACGGAGATCGTGGCGCGGGCGCTTGAGGTCAACAAACCGGACGCCCACGACCCGGTCGACGTTCTCTCAAAGGTCGGCGGCTTCGAAATAGGCGTTCTGGCCGGTGTGATGCTGGGCGCGGCGTCGCGCGGCAGCGTTGTGGTCATCGACGGTTTCATCTCAGGAGTCGCCGCTCTCATCGCGACCGGCCTGCGCCCCGAACTTGGCGACTACCTGATCGCGGGTCACCGATCGGCCGAAACGGGTCATGCGATCGTGCTCGACCACCTGGGATTGGAGCCCGTCCTCGACCTCGACATGCGCCTCGGCGAGGGTACCGGCGCGGTGCTGGCGATGCCGGTCATCGAGGCCGCCGCCGCCTGCCTGTCTGAGATGGCGACCTTCGACGAAGCGGGCGTCTCAGACAGTGAAACTAAACGGTCGACAACGGCGTGAACGCGATCCGAGCCTCCTTCGGGTTCCTCACCGTGCTCCCGGTGGCGCCGCGGTCAGGCGCCGGTATGGGTTCAGCCCGTGCATTCTTTCCGGTCGTCGGGCTGGCGCTCGGGGGGTTACTGGCCGGGTTCGACCGGCTCGCCGGAGACACTTTCGGCCCGGAACTAACCGGCGCGCTGATCGTTGTCGGGCTGCTCGCCATGACGCGCATGCTCCACATAGATGGCCTGATGGACTCGTGCGACGCCCTACTCGGAGGGTTTACGCGAGAGCGCCGGCTCGAGATATTGAAGGACCCGCGTACGGGCGCGTTCGGGGCGATAGGCGGGATGAGCGTCGTATTCCTTAAATGGGCGGCGGTGGTCACGCTGGCCGGGCCCGTCAGGCTGCCGATGATCGTGTTGTTCCCGCTGCTCGGCCGTTGGTCGGCGGTGGCGGTGATGGAGTCCTTTCCTTACGGCCGGAACTCCGGCATGGGCTCGTCATTTCTCACGAATCGGGGCGTATGGCAGCCGTTGATCGCCCTGGCCGTCACGCTGGCGGCGTCGGTCCTGATCGCCGGCGTCATGGGCGTACTGCTTCTTGGCATCGTCACGGTTACGGCGTGGTTGCTCGGGGCGTGGATGGCCAAACTGCTCGGCGGGGTCACGGGCGACGGCTACGGGGCGGTCGTTGAGATAACCGAGGCGGCGGCGTTGATCGCCGCCGTAGCCCTTTACGAAACCTGGCCTGGGCTGATGGACGGCCGGATCGGGTTCCCGGGCTAAAGCTATGCCGAGAACAGCAAAGACGGTGATGGTGCAGGGCACCGGCTCCCACGTCGGGAAGTCCGTGCTCACCGCGGCCTTGTGCCGCGTTTTCGCTCGCGATGGATTCAAGGTTGCCCCGTTCAAGGCACAGAACATGGCGCTTAACTCCTTCGCCACGCCCGACGGTGGCGAGATCGGGCGGTCTACCGCGGTCCAGGCCGAAGCCGCGGGCGTCGACCCCACTGTCGATATGAACCCGGTGTTGCTCAAGCCCGAGAGCGAGCGTTCGTCGCAGGTCGTCGTACTTGGGCGGCCGGATGGAACCTCCGACGCGGTCGGGTATTTCGGACGTACGGGCAAGTTATGGCCGATCGTCACGGGAGCGCTTGACCGATTGCGCGCTGAGTACGACGTGGTGGTGATCGAGGGCGCCGGGAGCCCCGCCGAGATCAACCTGAGGGATCGAGAGATCGTGAACATGGCGGTCGCAACCTATGCGCAGTCGCCGGTCCTTCTGGTCGCCGACATCGACCGGGGCGGCGTGTTCGCATCTCTGGTCGGGACGATGGAGCTGTTGGAGCCCGAAGAGGCGAAACTTGTCCGCGCTTTTGTCATCAACAAGTTCCGGGGGGACCAGTCGATTCTCGACCCCGGCCTGGTGATGTTGGAGGAACGGACGGGCGTGCCGACGGCGGGGGTGCTGCCTTACTACACCGACATCCACATCCCCGAAGAGGACGCTCTTTACCTTGAATCCGAGGGCCGGGACACACCGGCCGGATACGACGGCGGGGGCGCAGTGTTGGATGTCGCGATAGTACGACTCCCGCACATCGCCAACTTCGATGATTTCGATCCACTCCGGCGTGAGCCCGCCGTTTCGGTCCGTTTCGTCACCGGGCCGGCCGGATTGGATGCCGCTGACCTGATCATTCTCCCGGGAACGAAGACCACCGCCTCCGATCTGGCCTGGTTGCGGTCGAGCGGATTGGCGGACGCCATCGTACGGCTGCGTAGGGCCGGGAAGCCGATTATAGGTATCTGCGGTGGGTTCCAGATGCTGGGAGAGCGCATCTCTGACCCGACGGGCCACGAATCGCGGGAAGCAGAGGTGCAGGCGTTGGGGCTACTGCCGGTCGTTACCGAGTTCAGCCCGGACAAGTCGACCGAGCAA
>JAQBUX010000281.1 GCA_027623795.1 Chloroflexota bacterium | reverse complement strand
GGGACGGCGAGCCGGCGGCCACCGTGCCGGAGATCATCTGCGTCATGGACTCGCTTTCCGGGGAGGCGATCGG
Source organism: Chloroflexota bacterium (assembly GCA_027623795.1). Classification (GTDB taxonomy): domain Bacteria; phylum Chloroflexota; class Dehalococcoidia; order Lucifugimonadales; family Lucifugimonadaceae. Next base: position 3,586 of record JAQBUX010000281.1, on the reverse strand, counting down.
CACGGAAACGTTGCGCTATGGCCAGCGGGTCTCCGTCATCGCATTGCCGGCTGCGCCGGTGTTGACCTCCCCTCGCGGGCTTGAAAACGTCGGGCCAAGGGCGTTCGGATACGACATGGAGTTCAAGTCCGTGTTTGGCGACAACGAGAACGCCGATGACGAAATTCAGGCCCGGGCATGAGAAGGATCGGCATCGACGTCGGGGGTACCAACACCGACGCCGTCCTCATTGAGGACGAGAGCGTCCTGGCCGGCGTCAAAACAGCCACGACGGACGACATCACCGGCGGAATCTTGAACGCGTTACGGGAGCTGTTGGCGACGGTCGATGGTGGACCGGGGCGGATCGACGCGGCGATGATCGGCACGACGCACTTCACGAACGCCGTCGTGCAGCGACGCGGGCTAACTTCTGTCGCAGCGGTCCGCATCGGGCTGCCGGCGAGCGCCTCGTTGCCGCCGTTCGTCGATTGGCCGGACGACCTCGCCGCCGTCGTCCGCGGACGCGTCTTCATGATCGAAGGCGGCCACGAGTACGATGGCCGTCCACTCGTCGAGTTTGACGCCGCAGCTATGCGAGCCGCGGCGCGTGAGATCGCAGTGTCTGGAATCACCTCCGTGGGCGTCGCCAGCATCTTCTCGCCGCTCACGTCGGAGTGCGAAGAAGCGGCGGCGGTGATCATTCGCGAGGAGTGCCCGGGCGTAGACATCACGCTTTCACACGAACTCGGGCGGATCGGCTTGCTGGAACGCGAGAACGCCACGCTCCTGAACGCCAGCATTATCGATCTTGCACGCCGAACGACGCACGCCTTCACCGAGGCGTTACGCCAGAGCGGAATTGATGCCCCGCTCTACCTGACGCAGAACGACGGCACCGTGATGCTGGCGGATTTCGCCCGTAAGTACCCGATCTACAGCTTCGCCTCCGGCCCGACCAACAGCATGCGCGGCGCCGCGTTCCTAACCGGGCTGGACGACGCCATCGTGGTCGACGTCGGAGGCACGACCACCGATGTGGGCGTACTCACCGCCGGCTTCCCGCGCGAGGCCAACAACGTCGTCGAGATCGGCGGGGTCCGAACGCTGTTCCGGATGCCGGACCTGCTCTCGCTTGGCCTCGGCGGCGGATCGATAGTCGGTCCCCATGGGAACCCGGAAGGCAGCCCAAACGGCGGTTCGGACCGCGTGTCAGTTGGTCCGGTCAGCGTCGGTCACAGGATTACTGAAGAGGCGCTTGTATTTGGCGGCAATACACTGACGGCGACCGACATCGCGGTGGCGGCCGGAATGGTTGAGCTTGGACAGCCCGGCATGGTCGCCTCGCTGGACCCGGCCATGGTGAAAGCGTGTAGTCAGCGAATCAGGACGATGATCGACGAGGCCGTGGACCGCATGAAAGTAGACGCCACGCCCGTACCACTGATCGCGGTCGGCGGCGGCGCTTTCCTCGTACCCGAAGACCTGCCGGGCGTTTCGACCGTCATCCACGTGGAACACAGCGGCGTCGCCAACGCGGTCGGCGCAGCCATCGCACAGGTGAGCGGCGAGGTGGACCAGGTGTTTAGCGAGGTCGGGCGGGACGCGGCGATAGCGACGGCGACCGAACTCGCCCGGCAACGCACGATCGACGCCGGCGCTGACCCGGCGACCCTGAGCGTAGTTGAGGTCGAAGACCTGCCGCTTTCTTACGTCCCCGGCGATTCACGCCGCGTCCGCGTCCGGATTGTGGGCGACACGGCCGCGGTGTGAAAGTCCCGCACACATCAGGGGTATGCCCCATTCATGCTTGTCCGCCGTATCCGGATGACGCGAAAAACCCGCCGGGACAGTCGACGCCCGACATCTCTCGGAACGCTGTTAAGGCAAAGAGCCTGGAGAACGTGATTTGAAATACGACTCGATCGTGGTAGGCGCAGGCTCTGGCGGAGCGACTCTTGCGACCAGGCTCTCCGAGGACCCGAATCGCAGCGTGCTTCTCCTGGAAGCTGGTCCCGATTACCCGGACATCGAGACCCTGCCGGCCGACGTCAAGTTCAATCACGGCACCGGCACCGACACCGACATGGCCGTTGGCGGCCCCCACGATTGGAACTACGTCGGCACGTCGACGCCCGTCGCCGAACCGATGCGCGTCCCCAGGGGAAGGGTCACCGGCGGCACCAGCGCCATCAACGGCTCCGTGTTCCTGCGGGGCATGCCCGAGGATTACGACAACTGGGCTTCATGGGGCAACGATGAATGGTCGTTCGAGAAAGTCTTCCCGTACTTCCGCAAGCTTGAGACGGACACAGACTATTCGGGCGACTTTCACGGGACCGAAGGGCCGATCATCGTCCGGCGGTTTCAGCCCGACGAGCTCATTAGCGATCAGGCCGCATTCGTAGAAGCCTGTCGAGCGGCCGGATTTCCTGATAGCCCGGACCACAACGTGCCGGGCTCGACCGGCGTCGGCCCTCTTCCACTGAACAACCCGAACGACATACGGTGGAGCACCAGCCTCGGCTACCTGTCACAAGCCCGGCACCGGCTCAACTTCACGCTCAGGCCAAACTGCACCGCGCAGAAGATAGTTTTTGAAGGCAAGCGGGCTGTGGGAGTGGTCGTCGAATCAGGTGGAGAGACGTTCACGGTTTACGGCGACGAGATCATCCTGTCCCTCGGATCGATAGTCAGCCCGCAGTTGCTGATGCTCTCCGGAATCGGACCGGCCCAACATCTCGCGGAGTTCGGGATTCCGGTGGTCGCCGATCTGCCCGGAGTGGGGCAGAACCTTCGTGACCACACTACGGTCCATGTGCGATGGCACGCCAGAGAAGAGTTCTCGATGCCGGGACGCGATATCGGCCCGCAAAAGGTGGCGCTGCGTTACACGGCGCCGGGGTCAGACCTTAAAAACGACATGATGACCGTGATGCGGTGGAACTCTCCCGAGCGGACGATCATCATGAGTGCGCTGCTGAATCTGGAGCGCTCGGTTGGAGAGCTTCGCCTGACGTCGTCAGATATCTCCGTTCAACCTTTGTTGAACTACAACTACCTTGACGATCCATCTGACGTTAGCCGACTCCGTGACGGCGTGAAGTTGAACCTTCGTCTCGGGGAGCATGAGTCGTTCAAAGGGATTATCGGCGAGATCAAGGACCCGTCGCCCGCCGATCTCGAGTCCGATGCCACCCTTGACGCCTGGATGATGCGCAACGCTCAGACGACGCACCACATCTCAGGAACAGCAAAGATGGGGCCGGATTCAGACCCGATGGCCGTGCTTGACCAGTTCTGCCGGGTGAAGGGAGTCGACGGTCTTCGCGTGGCCGACGGTTCAGTAATGCCGGACTGCATCCGCGCCAACACGAACGCAACGATCATTATGGTCGGGGAGCGCGTGGCCGACTTCATCAAGAACGGAAGTTGACCGGCCCTGAGCGGGCGGGACAACGCGGTCGCCGCTGGAAATAGAGAACGCGACCGGATGCGTATCAGTTGACGCGCGACACTGGTCGCGCGTCACGTATGTCGCCCGAGGCTTCGTCCATGTCCCCAACGGGACCAACTCCGCACATCACTATCCGCAGGCTCATGCTGG
>JAQBUX010000013.1 GCA_027623795.1 Chloroflexota bacterium | reverse complement strand
GACTTTGCGTGTTTCGGCAGGTTTGGCCGGGCTATCGTTCGACATGTTGCCGAATGTGGTCCATCTGCTCGCTCCATCCTCCGTCGTTCCTGCGGAACACCTCTCCGCGACTCTCGGCGGGTATTGCGTCGAACCCGGATTCGACTAGCGTGAGCGGGGTGCCGCCGTCCACGTCCTCAAGACGGAACTCGACAAGCGTCGCGGGTCCAACCGCGTTTTCGGCGTCTGTATCTGGGGGACCGGGTGCCATGTGAAGGAGAAGAGCGTCTCCGGTTCCATCCGCTCGACCGTCGCTTCAAAGCGCAGGTTCTCGTAGCCGGGGTAGGTGATATTCCCGACCACCGGTCGGCCGACCTCGAAGCCACCCTCCAACTTGACCCGAAACCACTCGCCAAACTCCGTGGCATCAGTGATGGCGCGCCAGACGCGGGATACCGGAGCCCGTAGTTGGACGCTCTTCTCGATGCAGTCTGAACTCTCTACATTCATATGCAACCTTCTGATTGCACATTAACAACTCGAACCTGGAACCGCAGCTATCTGGTTGCCCATATGTCTTCGACGGCTGAGATGTGTCCCGGGGTCAGGCAGAACCGGCCGATATCTCAGCAGGTCATCGGTGCATTCACGGGCATTGCGTAGCGAAAACTGCACATTACTTGCGCTTTCAACGCCTGCCACGTCCCGCTTCGGCATCCCAAACTTGCTTCAGTAACGGTTGCTGGCGGGGGATGGACCCTGGATGGACCGGCTGCACGAGGAGAGATGCGATTTGTTGAATCGGCTTCGACGACGATATAACTCGATGAGCTCGCTCGAGGTGGGTGTGATTGCGTTGTCGTTGATGATCATCGTCTCAGAGGTCGTGATGGCGGCGGCCTGATTGACCAACCTCGGCTAGCTGCGTTGCAGGCCGGATGAGTGATGTGTGGCCACCCCTCCCGCTCACTTCACCTTGGAAAACCACACGCTGGGAAAAGCCAAACGCCGGGAACCGAGCCCACACGATCCGCCCTGTGTGAGCGGCGTTGAAACGGCTGGTGATCGTGACGGGGCAACTTCCGTTCACCATCTGACGCGCTCGTCCGATGTCTGCCTTGTGGCGGACTCCGTCACCCTGGCCCTCACACTCCATCCCTGTGGGCGCGGGCCAGATGCTCAACATCCAGGCTCCATCCCCACGCACCGATCCGACGAGTCGTGCGACCGTCGTGACACGGCGGGCGCACGCCCATCTTTTGACTCCACCGGTGGTATCCTGCCGCGTCGAGCCTGTTTCAGAAATCGCCATAGGATGCGATCCCATGAAGGGACTTCTCCCTCTCCATAACCCGCGCCCGGCGGGCACCCGGCTGGGAGAGGAGATTTCTGAGACGGCGTCCATCGTCCGGGCGAATGTCCGACGCGCCTCTTTGAGCCACAGCAGCGAACCCTACGGGAGCCATTTGATCCAGCCCGCCGACATCCGAAATTTCACCTGGGACGATTTCAACGCCGTTTTCGATGCCCGAGCGGCCGTCACCGGAATCCCGGCATCAGACGCTGATGAGGCACGCTCCCACTTTCGGGCGCGACTGGAGTTGCCCGGGGCGGACCCGACCGACAACGTGTTCATTGCGGTGCGGTCCGGCGGAGTTGTCGGATGTGCGATCGTGGCGGTGGAGACGGCGATAGATCGTGCGGTAGGCGAGTTCGGGGTGACCGAATCTGCGCGAGGCCGGGGCGTCGGCAGGTCACTTCTGGAGAGGCTCGAACAGCGATCGACCGAGGCAGGTGTCGCGGTTCACCAGGTTAACGTCCACCACAGCGATACACGTCTGCGCTCGATCATGGAGGCGGCGGGCTACAGCCGCATCCGGACCTTCAACGAGTTGAAGTACCGGCCCGCGCCGGCGTATCTGGAGGCCGATTACCGACCGTTGCCCGCCGGCGTCACGCTTCGGCCGTTCCGCACCGGGCATGACGAGCGGGCGCTTGCCGACGTCCAGAACATCGCGTTCGAGGGCTCGTTCGGCTTCGCGCCGAACACGCCTGAGCAGATCGCCGGATACGTGGCGACGCGCGGGGCGCCGGGGGACATCCTGATCGCCGAGGACGACGCCTCTGGCGAGGTAATCGGTTACGTATGGACGAGCGTCTCGACGGGGTCGGCGGAATCGCCGGAATCGACGGGGATGATCGAGATGACGGGTGTGCGTCCGGACCAAAGAGGCAGGGGAGTCGGCTCGGCGGTGATCGCGGCCGGGCTGCGTCATCTGCGCGAACGTGGCGTCGGCGTCGTCGACCTTGAGGTGGACGACGAAAACGTGTCCGCCCGCAGGATTTACCGCGATCTGGGCTTCAAAAAGGTCGGCGAGCAGTTCTGGTTCGAGAAGCGGCTGGCCGGGTAGGGCGTTGGCTGACCGTGGCGTATTCCAACCGCGGTACCCGTCGGTTGGTGACACAGGGCCGGCGCTAGTCGGCCGGCGAGGGTGCGAGTGAGTTCAGGATTCGTTCTTTCGCGAGGCCGCAGAACACGCTAATGAGCCGGTCAACCGCCACACCCCAGCCGAGCTGCAGGGCTCTCTCGCGGGCTGCGCGACCCATCATCATTCTCAGATGATCGTTGATGAGCAGAATCTCGATCCGTTGGATGAAGGCCGCAGGGCATCGGGACGGAATCAGGTACCCGGTTTCGCCCTCGCGCACGACGGAGGGCAGCCCGCCGACCCGCGACGCCACCACCGGGGTTCCGCAGGACATCGCTTCGAGTGCGGCGAGGCCAAAGCTCTCGTAGTAGGAAGGGAATACGCACACGTCGGCCGCAGAGTAGAACTCGGGAAGCTGTTCCTGCTTGACCGACGGCAAGAATCGGACGCGATCTGATATTTCGAGTTTCTGTGCGACCGTCTCCAGCCGTTGTCGCTCCGGGTCTTCCTTGTCACCGCCGATAACGAGGAGTGTGACATCGTCCTCGTCCTCCATGCCGGCGACGGCCTGGATCAGGATCTCGATCCCCTTTAACCGCTCCACGCGTCCGGCGTACATCAGAATCTTGCCGCCTTCCGGCAAGCCAAGCGACCGCCGCGCAGTCACCTGATCGTGCGGACGGAATAGCCGGGTGTCGACGCCGGGAGGGATGATCAGGACACGCTCCCTGTCGGCGCCGTATAGCTCGGCGAGCAGGCCCCGCTCGTGGGCGCTCCAGGCGATTATCCGGTCCGCGCCATGGACAACCTTGCGCTCTCCGCCCGCACGTTCGGGAATCTCGACCTCGCCCGGGCGCGCCCGACGCTTCACCTCGGCCAGCGTGTGAAAGCTTGTGACGTGCGGAAGATGCCAGAGGCCTGCGAGCTCATCGCCGACCAGCCCGGACAGCCAGTAATGGCTGACGATCACGTCGTACTCGGCGCCCTCAGCCCGGACGAAGTCGATCACGCGTTCCGTGAACTCCGGCAAGACTTCGTACGCGGCGTTCTTTTCCGGCCGTACCGGCCCGGCCTCAAGGTGGACGACACGCGCGCCGGGCGCGAGGTCGATCACCTGCGGGTCGGCCGGGTCGTGGGCTCGCGTGAACACATCGACCACAACGCCGCGCGACGCAAGCTCATGCACGGTCGCGAGGATGTAAACGTTCATCCCGCCGGAGTCCTTCTCGCCCGCGCGAACCACGGGACAGCCGTGCACGGTCAGGATGGCGATCCGGAGCTTGGGTTGTTGGCGGGACACGGCGGCGTTAGGGCCGCGTGACGACCAGGTTGTACAGGGAACGGTCATGGGCTCCAAGATGATACTTGTAAGGCTCGTCGCCGCGCAGGAAGTCGAAATATCGAATCCCGTTCTCGATGGCGAGCTTTATGCAGAGTGCGTGGTTGAGCAGGCCGACACTTAGTGCGCGTAATTCCGGGTCGTAGCCGCTGTTGTATGCCAGTTGGATGTCGCCCTGCACGAAACAGATGGAGGTGGCCGCCCGAACGCCGTCTACTTCAAGGAAGTAAAGGCGTGATACCCCCTGCGCAGCGAACTGCGTCACGATGGCGCGGAAGAACTCCTCCCGCTGGTCCGTCATGAACTCCGCCTTGTCCGGCGCGCTCAGGCGGTGCAGACGCACGAAGTCGTCAAGGTTGGCGGCGATCTCGTCGGAGGTCGATAGCTCTACGTGCTTCACCTCTGCCGTCCGCTCGAGCCGTCGCAGCTTTCTCCGCAGCTCATGGCGGTCCTTCTTGGACAGGCCCGCGAGGTAGTCGTCCCAGTTGTCCGGCAGCTCGATGCCGGGCGAGACATCCTCGAACGACTCTTCCACCAGCCAACCGGCGGCGCGCGCCGCTTCGGGTACCGCTGTGTAGGCGGTCGACCACTCCGGGACGGAAGTGAGCCTCAGTGAGTGACATGACTCAGTAGCGGCCAGATGAGTGAATACGGAGTCATAGAAGGCGGAGTTTTCGATGCCGGAGTGGAGGAAGTGGTGATAATCCACCAGGTCTGATTCTCCAAGGAACGACACTTCGTTGCCCCTGGACATGAACGGGGCGAGACCCTTCACGTCTCCATTCTGGCGGACGGTGAGCAATTTAAGGTCTGCATCCCCGCCGAACATCCGCCACCATGTCTGTTGCCACGTCGCCGAGGCGAATGGCGAAACGTCGGAAGTCTCGGTCAGGAGCCTTTCCCAGTCCGCCTCGACGCTATCGAAGGTCTCTCGTCGAACTTCAAGATTATTCATCCGGGCATGTCTCTGGATCTGGACAGGACGTGAAATCCTGGACGGGCGCAGCGAGGAGTGATGACGTGTGCGTTGACCTGTCTCCGTGATTCAAGAAGTTGGACCGCAAGTCACCTTGCGCCGCGGTTTACGAGTCGCCCCTCAAGACGGACTCGAACTGGGCGAACTCAGGTTCGACGTACTCAAGCTCGACCGAAGCCCGCTGCTCTGCTGTTGACGGATCTTTCAGCCCGTTGCCGGTTAGGATGCATACAACGGTGCGACCGGCTAACGATACTCCCAATTCAGGCAGGCGGAGTGCGCCGGCGACTGACGCTGCGGATGCCGGCTCACAAAATATCCCTTCCTGGCGGGAGAGGCGCAGATACGCCTCGATGATTTGATCGTCAGTCACCGCCTCGATCAATCCGTCCGACTCGTCTCGCGCCTCTTCTGCGAGGCGCCAACTTGCAGGGTTGCCGATCTTGATAGCCGAGGCGATGGTACGTGGCTTCGCAACCGGCGCTCCGTTGACGATGGGAGCTGACCCGGCGGCCTGGAAGCCCATCATACGTGGGAGGTGGCCGTCCGACTTGTCGCTGTATTCGTTGAACCCCTTCCAGTACGCGGTGATATTTCCGGCGTTACCCACAGGGATACACAGGAAGTCAGGGGCGTCGCCGAGCTCGTCCACGATCTCGAACGCCCCGGTCTTCTGTCCCTCTATCCGGAACGGGTTGACCGAGTTGACCAGGGCGAGCTCCAGCCTGTCGGCGGCCTCCCGGACGAGCTTGAGCGCATCGTCAAAATTACCGTTGACGGCGAGGACACGCGCCCCGTACGCCATGGCCTGGGCCAGTTTGCCGATCGCTATCTCGCCGGCAGGGACGACCACGACCGTGCTGAGCCCGTAGCGCGCCCCGTACGCCGCAGCGGAAGCGCTCGTGTTGCCCGTTGAAGCGCAGATGATGTGCCTGGCTCCGTCCTCGATCGCTTTTGCCACGGCAAAGCACATGCCGCGGTCTTTGAACGACCCGGTCGGGTTGGAACCCTCAAGTTTGAAGTACAGAGCCTCGCAGCCGAGCTCGGGGCCGATGACCCGCGAGCGCACGAGGGGCGTGCTGCCCTCGCCCATGGTCACGATGGGCGTACTGGAGGTCATAGGCAGGTAACTGCCATACCGTTCCATTACGCCGCCGAGCATTCCCAAGCAAAGGCTCCGTGCAGACGATTACGAGGTGGTCAGGAGGGCACTGATATGCGCACAATCAGGCCGGATCGGTTCGGGGATTATCGGGCGGAGATTACCTATCGTCGGGGTACGACTCTACCCGAATCAGGTTTGCGACCGTGTCCACGACACCGAGTGCGTCGATGCGCTCGACCGCCCTCTGCATATTAGCTTCTCGCGCGGGGTGCGTCATTATCACGAGATCGGCGCTGCCACGCTCCGGGTCGGCGTCCATCTGTAGTACCGAGGCGATGCTGATATCGAGGTCGCCAAGCGCGCCCGCGATCTGGGCCAGCACCCCGGGACTGTCGCGCACGGTGAGTCTGACGTAGTACTTACATTCATGCTCCGCCATCGCAAGAAGAGACAAATCGGGGTCGATCGGCCTCGCCTGTGGCACCGATCCACCGTCGCGCAGCACGGCGGCGGCGCGGCGCACGTCGCCCATGACAGCGCTGGCCGTCGGCTCCGCGCCTGCGCCGCGACCCTGAAACCACAGCGGGCCAACGAGGTCGCCTTCCGCCTCCACGACGTTGAGCACGCCCTCCACCTTCGCCATGGGGACGTTCGCCGGCACGAGAGCTGGATGCACGCGCACCAGTAGCCCGCCGTCTTCCCGGCGGGCCGCAGCGAGCAGTTTTATCGTGTAGCCGAGCTCATCTGCGTATCGGAAATCCTGCGCCGCGGTGCGGCGGATGCCCTCGCGGTAGATCACGTCGAATGGCACGGACACGCCGAACGCTAGCCGGGCCAGGATCGATATTTTGTAGACGGCGTCGAAGGCGTCGACGTCGGCCGTCGGGTCCGCCTCCGCATAGCCAAGCCTCTGGGCATCGGAGAGGGCGTCTTCGAAGGAGGCCCCACCGGTGGCCATCTGCGTCAGTATGTAGTTCGTTGTGCCGTTGATGATCGCCCGCAGGCCAAGGATCTCGTTGGCGGCAAGATCGTCCAGAAGTGGATTGATGATCGGGATACCGCCGCCCACGCTGGCCTCGTACTGCAACGAAACACCGTTTTCGGCGGCAAGCTCCCGGAGCTGTTCTCCGTGTTTGGAGATCACCTCTTTATTGGCGGTTACCACGTGCTTGCCACCGGAGAGGGCGCGGCAGATGTAGTCGAACGCCGGTTGTTCGCCGCCCATCAACTCAACTACGACGTCGACGTTTTGAGAATCAAGCACCGCACTGGCGTCGGTCACCAGCGTGCCCTGGGGCAGTTTGACTGCACGCTGACGCGACGGGTCGCGCACCAGCGCTGACCGGAGATTGAGTTCAGATCCGTTCTTGCGGCTCGAAATGACCGCCGACGCAACGGCTGACCCGACAACGCCGAGGCCAAGCAGGCCGATTCCGATCGACGTTCCGTGCCCGCGCCCAGACATGCCGGTCAGTTCGCTCCCTGGATGAAGTCGCCAAGGTTGATCGGCTGTGAGCCGGGCGCCGGCGTCGGAATCTCCAACTGGTCGATGCCAGCCGCCGAAACCTGTTGTCCAATCCAGACAAAGATTTCGCTATTGAACACTAATTTGTAGTTGTCTATCGAGACGCGCTGGTCCTCCAACCATACGGCGAGGGCTCTGTCCGAGAGCGTTTCCAGGTCTTCCGGATCCAGTTCACGGGCGTCGGCGACTTCGTCAACGTAGTAGTACCGGTAGACGGCGTCCGTCCCGTTCCACACGCCTTCGCTCAATGTGTTCGGCGGCAGTTTGGGCTCACCCAGTTCGTTCTTGCCAAAGATAACGTCGGCGGCGTCCAGGTCGTCGAACACAAATTCCGGCATCCATCCGAGCTCTCCGCCCGTTCTGGCGACGAACGCCTCCTGCGACAGGTCCAATGCGACCTGCTGCATGGGGTCCCCGGTAGTGAGCCGGCGCCGAGCGCGCTCGACATCGGGGTCGGTGTCGCGCCGGAACTCAAGTTGGTAGACGCGTTTTTGAGGCTGAAGTCGCGGCACGTCAAGCTGCAAGGCTCGCCGGGCTTTCTCCCGGAAAAGGCCCTTGCGGATGATGTCGGTGTATGCGGCTTCAGAGAGCTGAGTCCGGTTGAGAAGTTGGCGGAATGCTTCGTCGATGTCGGCCCTGGTCGCAGGCTCCGCCGCCTGGGACGTGGACATGCCCCTGAATCCCATCGTCTCCCTGATTGCGCCCTGGACCTCTTCCTCGCTCACTGTAACCCCGAGCAGTGGAGCCTTCTGGAAGGCGATCTCGTTCTCCGAAATCGTCTGGATGGCCGTCAACATCTGGTCCGAAATGTCGAACGGGTTGCCGTTCTCCAGGGCGAGTCGCTGGTGGAAGCGCACAAAATCGACAACGTACCCGCGGGTGTACGTCGCGTCGTTGACCTGCACAGCGATCTCACGCGGCGGCAACACAAACTCACGCACGTAGCCATAAACGGGTATCGCCAGAATGGCGATGAACAGCAGGATTCCCGTGATAACGAACGGACGGTTCCGACGCGACTGCGCCCGTTTGCTTGCGACCAGTTCACGTCGGCTGGGAGGGCGGCCGGAGGATGGTTCGTTCTGCTGCGCCGGTCGGGACTCAAGCCCTTCATCGGGGATCAAGCCTGGTTCGACGGTTCCGTCTTGGGCCATGAAATTTGGATCTCCGCTGCAGGCAGTCTGCGGTGGACCGCGCTCGCGTCAGCGACCGATCGGGCTTGCCCCGATCGGCACGTTCGCCATCGCTCAGTCCTTCTTTTCTTCTTCCGCCTGTTCAACGTCCGATTCGGCTGACTCGGATTCATCCTCGTCCGTGGGCGCTACGTCAGCTTCGGCTTCGTCGTCCTCCGAGGTGTCGTCTTCCGAAGTGTCGTCCTCATCTGTGGACTCTTCGTCAGCTTCGGCTTCGTCGTCCTCTGAGGAGTCGTCCTCTGACGGGTCGTCCTCGTCTGCGGGCTCTTCGTCGTCCTCTGACGGGTCATCCCCGTCTGCCGATTCTTCTTCAGTTTCGGCTTCGTCGACCTCTACTGCGGGTTCTTCGTTAGAAGCCTCTGGTTCGTCGTCATCGGCGGCTTCATCGGCGTCCGATTCATCTTCTTCGGACTCGTCCGATGAGTCTGCGGTTTCCTCCGCGATGGTTGGTTCAGTGACATCTTCCGTCGTTGCGTCGGCGCTCACATCTGCGCTCGACTCTCCTGCGGCGATGGCATCTTCAGTCCCTTCGGGCGAATCCGCCTGCCCGTTTTCCGGAGTAATCGGCGCAGCCTGGCGTGGCGCAACGGGTCCGGTCATCCTCAGATGTCCTTCGAACATCGGGAGTAATGCGAGGTGTCGCGCACGGAGCAAGGCGCGACGAAGGACGCGCTGGTGCTTCGAGCATGTGCCCGATTTTCGGGACGCTTCGATCTTCACGGCATCATCGATAAAACGGCGGAGCAACTCCAGATTTTTGTAATCCACCCGATGCATTTTGTCGACACAGAAATTGCAGACGCGCCGACGGCCAAATCGTCGGCCACCGCCGCCACCTGGCCTACCACCGCCGCCGCCGCCAAACCGTCGGCCTCCGCCTCCGCCCGTACGGGGGCCTGAGTCTGATCGGGGCGCGTAGGGAGAGTAATCGGAAGTCATAACTAAACTGATTCCTTTGTTGCCGCGCTATCCAAAACGGTGTGCGCGGAGCAAGCTTCGGTCAAAGCGATTGTGAAGACCCCTGGCTCAATTACCAGGGCAACTCTTCAACGTCGCTTGGCGGCTCCGGATTTCTAGGCTCCGAAGACGCTTCTTGCCGTGGTGCGCGAGCGGCGCCATCGCCCTGCTCGTCGTCCCACTGGGCCGCGCCGCCCCTATCGAGGAACTGCACGGTCTGGGCATTGATCTCGTTCGAGAACCGCATCTGGCCATCGTTACCCTGATAGCTGCGGCTTTTCAGGCGGCCTTCTACGTAGACCTTCATGCCTTTGGTCACATATTGATTCACGGTGTCCGCAAGACGCTCCCACGCGGTCACGGTGAACCATTCGGTCTCTTCTTGCTGGTTGCCGTCGCGTGTCGAGTACCGGCGGCTGACGGCGAGGCGGAAGTCCGTGACTGCACTGCCGGAAGGCGTGTATCGCATCTCCGGATCCGTTCCGACATTCCCGATCATGATGACCTTGTTTAGGCTCATCGTTACTCTCCCGCGGCCTCAATTTCGACCGGCTCGAGTTCCTCGTCAACTTCACCCTCGTCCGCGAGCGTGGCGGGCGGCGCAGGCGGAGCCACATCAACGACAGGGGCCACCGGGACGACCGGCGCAACCGGGAGTAGATCTGACTCTTCGATGCGGATCTGGAGGTGCCGGATGATCGCTTGATCGGCGAGGATCTCTTTTTCAAACGCCGAGGCCTGGTCCGGTTCCATGCTGAACTGGACAACGTTGTAAACGCCTTCAGAGTTGTGATTGATCGGGTAGGCGAGGGACCTTCGGCCCCAATCAGCGGACCTCAGAACCTCACCGCCGCGGTCTTCGATAAGAGACTCAACGGCCTGAGCAGACTGTTCACTTGACTCGTCGTCGGCTTCAGCGCCGAGAATCCACATCAATTCGTAGTAGCGCAACGTAAATAAAGACCTCTGGAATGCGTTCGTTTCGAACCGGCGGAGTATATCACGGCGCATCCCGGTAACAGGCCCGCGGTGGCGGCTTCGCCGGACGAGCACTTGACCGATCATGCGTTGTCGACTCCGGGGACGGCAAACGCCGAGGCGAACTTGTTGACCCGGCCACGGATTGACGCCAGCGCCCGTTCGTCAGAACCCGCGCCAAGCGCATCAAGAACAAATGCGGCGATGGTATCCATGTCGGACGTGCCCATTCCGCGGCTCGTCAACGCCGGTGTGCCGAGTCGCACCCCGCTCGTGACACGCGGGGGAAGCGGGTCGAACGGGATCGCGTTCTTATTGGCGATTATCCCGGCCGCACGGAGCGTGTCTTCGGCCTCCTGGCCGGTGATGTCCCGGGTCGAGACGTCCACCAGCAACAGATGGTTGTCCGTGCCGCCGGAAACGATCCGCAACCCGCCGTCTGCGAGCGCACCGGCCAGCGCCTGCGCGTTGGCGACGACCGCCGCCGCGTATGTCCTGAATTCCGGACGCGCCGCCTCGGCGAACGCGACCGCTTTGGCGGCGATGGCGTGGACCATGGGGCCGCCCTGCGCGTTCGGGAACACGGCGGAGTTGACCTTACGGGCGAACGGCTGACGGGACAGGATCATCGCACCGCGGGGACCACGAAGTGTCTTGTGGGTGGTGCTCGTGATCAGGTCCGCGTACGGCGCGGGGGAGGGGTGTGCGCCGCCGGCGATTAACCCGGCGATGTGCGCCATATCGACCAGCAACAGAGCGCCGACCTCGTCCGCGATCTCGCGAAATCGAGCGAAGTCGATGATCCTCGGGTACGCCGTGGCGCCGGTCACGATCAGCGCCGGTTTGAACTCGCGGGCGGTCGCCGCCACCGCCTCATAGTCGATCGTCTCCTCTTCACGGAGGACGCCGTACGATGCGAATTCGTACAGCTTTCCGGAGAAGTTGACCGGCGAGCCGTGGGTGAGATGGCCGCCCTGGTCCAGCTGCATCCCAAGGACGCGGTCTCCGGGCGCGAGCGTCGCGAAGTAGGCGGCCATGTTGGCCTGAGAGCCGCTGTGCGGCTGAACGTTCGCAGCCTCGGTGCCGAACAACGCGTTTACGCGATCAATCGCAAGCCTCTCGACGACGTCCGCGTTTTCGCACCCGGCGTAGTAGCGCCGTCCCGGGTAGCCCTCCGCGTACTTGTTCGTGAGGACGGACCCGGTAGCCTCCAGCACTGCGCTACTCGCGTAGTTCTCGGACGCAATCAGGTTGATCTCGTCCGTCTGGCGCCGAATGTCGTCGGCGATCGCCGCCGCGACCTCGGGGTCTTGCCTGGCGAGAATATCGTGCATCAATGGAGCGGTCCTGTCGGTGATTGGCTGTCGGTTGTTCAAGAAATCTGGCCGACGAAAATATTCGCGCCGCCGGGATAGTCGGCGGTTCAGTTTAAGGGCCGGTTCCCGGCCCCCGCTATCATCTTCCCTGATAAATTCGGTGGCGCCGTCTCATCCGGGGACGGGCCACAAGTTTTGCTTTGGACCGGACACCAAAGATATTACGCAGTAAGGGATTCTCAGTCACATGACCCAGCGGGCATCCGAGTTCTACCAGCCCGGCCGTACCGAACCATTCAACGTCATCGAGGACGTTCCCGAGCGCGCCATGGTGGTTTGCGCCCACCCCGACGATGCCGAGATCGGGACCGGCGGCACCGTCGCCAAGTGGGTCGAAAAGGGGTGTGAAGTCGTGTACGTCGTCTGCACGGACGGCTCCGGCGGGTCGAACGACGACGATATGACGAGCGACCGCATCGTTCCCGTCCGCAAAGAGGAGCAGTCGGAGGCGGCCCGTGTGCTCGGCGTTAAGCACGTGATCATGCTCGGCCATGCCGATGGTGGTCTGGAAGACGACCGCGTTTTTCGGGGCGAGCTGGTACAGGCCATCCGGACCTATCGCCCGGACACGGTGTTCAGTCACGATCCACACCGCATCAATGGGTTTCAACACCGCGACCACAGGATGGCGGGAACGGTCACCGCCGACGCCATTTACCCGTACGCACGCGACCATCTGCACTTCCCCGAGCAGCTGAAAGCTGGATTAGAGCCGCACAAGGTCAGGCGCCTTCTTTTCTGGGGGGCCGACTACCCGGACGTGATCGTCGACGTCTCCGGCGGATATGTGGAGACGCAGATCGAGGCTTTGTCGAAGCACGCCTCACAGGTTCTCGGGCTTGTCAATCAATCGTCAGATCGCCCTCGGTTCGGTGAGCGGCTGCGCGAGCGCTCAAAGGGAGCGGCGGAGAACAACGACTTCGACGAGGGCGAGACCTTCCGGCAGTTAATCGCCCGGCCGTGATATGACGCCCCCGGTCCGTCGTTGACGCTGCGGTCGGGGCGTCTCACACTGCCCGAACCCGTCGCGGGTTTGTTGGTCCTGCCCGGGGCATCGGTCCCCCGGGGCTCAGAGACCGGCGGTTGATCGGGCCGCACGCGCGATTATTCCGCTATCAGATCGGATCGCCATTTGGGCTGGGTCGACATTCATACGCATCTCTTGCCGGGGATAGATGACGGTCCGCGTGAGATGGCCGCGGCGCTCGATATCGCACGCCGCGCTGCGGTCGACGGGACCGACATCATGGTGGCAACGCCACACCAGCGTGACGTGATGCTTGGCTCTTCCATCCAGCACGTGCGAGACCTGGTCAGCGAGATAAATGGCCGGTTGAGGGCAGAGGAGGAGCCGCACCGGCCGGTCGTCCGCGTCGTGATGGGTATGGAAAACCACATCGAGCCCGGGTTGCCGGACTGGGTGGAGGACGGGCGCGCGCTGCCGATAGGGAACACGCGCTTTATTTTGTCCGAGCCCCCGTTTTCTTCATATCCAGATTATGTGGACGACGTGCTAAGGCGTCTCCAGGACCTGCGCCTGGTGCCGATAATCGCCCACCCGGAGCGCAACGCCGTACTGCAACGCGACGCCAAAAAGGTGCGTCGCATGGTGGAAGACGGCATGTTTGTCCAGATAACCGCAGGCAGCCTGCTCGGGGACTTTGGGCGCCTGGCGCAACGGCTTGCAGAGCAGCTTGTTCGGGACGGCGGCGCGCATTTTGTTGCGTCGGATACCCATCGTCCCGTGGACGCCCGGACCCCGGAGTTGACTCCCGCCTTTAACAGGGTCGTTGAGTTGACGAACGAGGCGAGGGCGTTAGAACTCTTCGACGAGAATCCGCGGATGTTGCTCGCGGGCCGCGAGCCTGACCACGACCTCAGCCGGGCTTTTGAGAGAGGCGCGTTTGACTCGGATCGCCGTTGGTGGCGTTTCTGGTAGCCGGGCAGTTGGCGCGCTCAATCGTGGCCGTCCGGGGCCGCGGACACCTGAAGTGGCGGCCCTTGAGAGCCTTTGGGCGAGGGGCGTTTTGCCATACGCCCCTAAAACGCCGTCGCCTGTTAAGGGCACCCGTCGTTCCCGTGCCGACGGGAATCCAGAAAACGCTCGATTTGACGGACGCTCAATGATCCCCGTCTAACCGCCGCCCGGCGTGACGCCGTGGCACCAGTGCATGTATTTCGGATTTTTGCCGGCGACGATGTCGAAGTACATTTCCTGCAATCTGCGGGTTATCGGACCCATCTCGCCGGACCCGATCTTACGGTTGTCCAGCTCCCCGACCGCCGTCAGGTGGGCCGCGGTCCCGGTTAGAAAGACCTCGTCGGCCAGGTAAAGTTCGCTGCGGTGCATCCGGCGTTCGACGACCTTCAGTCCGAACTCTTCTCGGGCGAGTGTCATCACTGACTCCCGGGTGATACCGAGAAGGCAGTTGTCGGTCTCACTCGGCGTGTTCAATACGCCGTCCCGCACAAGGAACAGGTTCTCACCCGTGCCCTCAGAAACGGTGCCGTCCTGGTTCAGAACGATCGCTTCGTCGTAGCCGGCCATCACGGCCTCTGTTTTGGCAAGGATCCCGGTGGTGTAGAGACCCGCCAACTTGACGCCGGTCGGCATCATCGTGTCCTCGGGACGCCGCCATGAAGATGTCTGGCACCTGATGGCGCCCTCGGTCTCGATATACGAGCCAAATGGCACGACCATCAGGCTGAAGTCCGATTCAATTTCGTGCAATTTGAGGTTGGCGACAAGCTGGGCGCTCTTGAAGGCGAGCGGGCGGATGTACACATCCTGCCGGTATCCGTTGCGCTCAAGAAGGTCTGTCGTGATTCCGATCAAATCTTCGACAGAGTACGGGAGCACAATCCTGAGGATGTTCGACCCGCGAAGCAGTCGTTCATAGTGCTCGCGCAGCCGGAACACGTACATCTTGCCGTGCTCTTCATTCCAGTTTCCGCGGACGCCCTCGAAAACGGCGGTGCCGTAGTGCAGGGCGTGGGTCATGATCCCTACCTTCGCATCGGCGAGGGGGACCTGTTTCCCGCCGAGGAAGGCGTAAGGTTCGGGCGCCATGACTTTCGGTCTCCTTGAACAAACGACGATTTGGGAACAAACGACTATGGGGCAAGACGACGGGGACGGGAGCTCGGAGGAAAAAATTAACGAGGAACGCGTGGAGCAACACAACCATCGTCGTGCTCCGCACCGTACGGTCTGCGACGCCCGGACTCGACCCGGACTCGGTCTGGCCAGCGGACATTATATGAACGGGGTGATCCGCCAGCAATTTAACCCCCGGAACGGCTGATCCGCATTTCACATCACCTGGACGATATCGGTCAGTTCAGGCCGCCGATGTTACGTCCCGGTCAGCACCATCCCTCCGAAACCTCTGGTAGTCTCGGCCGGCGTCGGGCGAACCGGCCCGCGGCCGGCACACGCGGCGGCATTCCTGTTGAGCCAGTTATTCCGGGACGACCGGAAGCAGAGTGAATACGCGATGGGTGGAGACGAGTTCAGCGAAAGTCCTGAGCAAGGCGAGCCACGTCGTGGTCCCGATCGTGCCCTGACTCGATGGCTTCCGTCCATCTTTCTCGGGGCCGCCGTGCTCGCTGGCGTAACCGGAGCGGGAATCTGGCTGCTTGACCGTCCGTCGTCGGACGCCATCGAGATCTTCCTGCCAACACCCACCGCGCAGCCGCCGCCAGTGGTACACGTTGCCGGCGCAGTCGTTTCGCCGGGTGTGTACACGCTGACATCGGATTCCCGGGTTGGAGACGCTATAGCGGCCGCCGGGGGAGCGCTCGCGCAGGCAAACGTGGATGGGCTGAACCTGGCGGCCCTTGTCGTCGACGGTGAGCGTATCGATGTGCCCGCGTCTCTCGTCCCGGATGCGGCCCCGGACACATCCGGCGGCTTGGGGGCTACGCCCGGAACCCAGAATCCGCCAGATGCCGCCCCCGGACTCGTCGATCTGAACAGCGCGGGACGCCTTGAACTCGAGTCGCTCCCGGGGATCGGTCCGGTGCGCGCGCAGGCGATCATCGACTGGCGCTCGGCGAACGGTCCGTTCGAGAGTCTGGATGCACTTCAAGACGTACCCGGCGTCGGCCCGGAAACCCTGGTGGCAATCCGTGGACTGGTTACGCCCGGATGAGACTGCTCTGGTTGTCCGGGGCGTTCGTCACGGGCGCATGGCTTGGCATCGAGTCGGGCGGCGGTTGGGACCCACCGCTTGCCGCCTTGCTTTTGTGGGCGGTCGCGATCGCGCTGGTCTTCGCTCACGAGCGCGCGGTGGGCCGGCAGGTATTCCCGGCGCTTGTGGTGTTATTCCTGCTGCTCGGACTGGTCCGTGTCTCGACCACCGATCCGGCGGTCCCGCTGGGCGACCCATTTGCAGCAATGAGCGCAGGACCGGTCGAGTTCGAGGCCGTTCTGGACACCGAACCGAGGCCGTATGGCGGCGTGACGCGCCTTCCGCTCTCGGTGACTATGGTGATCGGCTCCGAAGGCGAGACGGACGATCTGGAGTCGTCCGTAAGAGTCGACGTGTTGGCGGACGACCTGTTCGGGGCGTCGGAGCCGCTAAGAGGCTTTCGCTACGGGGACGCCTACCGAATTAGCGGCCGATTCCAACCGCGGTCTCCCGATGTAGAGCTGCCACCCGGCATCTCTCCCGATGCCACCGGAGTTGTGACCGCCGCCACCGTTCAGCTAATCGATTCGACGTCCGGGAACGACTTTCGGCGTGCCGTGGCGGACGCCCGCGGCGCCGCATCGGCGTCGATCCTTAAGACGGTCCCGGGCGCGGCGTCCGGGTTGGCGACGGCTGTCACCACTGGAGACCGGACCGGATTGACGCCCGATCTCAGGGACGATTTCCGATCAGCCGGGATGAGTCATCTTCTGGCGATATCGGGGCTGCACGTTGCGATCGTCGCGGGCCTTGCGCTGGCCGTCGCAGCACGATTGATCGGCCGGAGACGGCAGTTGTATCTCATCGTCCCGTTCGCCGCCGTCCTGTCCTATGCGGTGCTCGCAGGTTTGTCGCCATCGGTGACGCGCGCCGCCGTCATGGCGAGCGTCTATCTTCTGGCGATCGCACTTGGACGCCAGAGGAGCGCGCTGCCCGCGATCGCATTTGCTGCTGCGGCGATGACCCTGATCGACCCGCGGTCCGTCGGGACGTTGTCGTTCCAGCTTTCATTCGCCGCTGTGCTCGGGATAGCTGTTCTGGAACCTCAGCTTCGCGGCCGCATGGACGCGCTCACCGGCCGCTTCGTCTCGGAGTCGAGCCCGGTCCGCGGCCCGGCGCTGGTCCTGTCTCGGGGACTCGGGTTTTCGCTCGCCGCGACTATCGCGACGATGCCGCTCGTCGGTTCGACCTTTGACGAGGTCCCGGTTCTTGGGGCACTCGCCACGGTGGTTGCGTTGCCCGCCGTTCCGGTTCTGATCGTTGCGTCGGGCGGAGTCGCCGTTATCGAGCCGCTGTCCTCGATAGCCGCCGCCCCGGTCGGTTGGCTGGCCTGGTTGTCCGCCGGGTGGCTCATCACCGTTGCGGGCGGGTTCTCCAACGTGCCGGGCGGGACCGTCTCGACGGCGGGTTGGGGCGCCGGGCTGATCGCCGGCTGGTACGGCACGATATTCGTTTGGCTGGGCCGGCGCCGGGTACGCGGCGTCGCCGAATTAGCGCCGGGGCTGGTCAGGTCAATGAGCGCATCAACGCGTATCCCGGGGCGCAGGTCGCTGTCGTGGCTTGCGGTCCCCGCCATCGCTGTGGCCGTCTTGCCGTGGATCGCGGTGTCGCAGCTTCCGGGAGACCGATTGAGGGTCACGTTCTTCGAGACGGATCGCGGCGATATGATCCTTGTTGAGACGTCGACCGGGACTCAGGCGCTCATCGACGGGGGACGCGCCAGCGCCGGGGCCACACAAAGCCTGGGGCGCACGCTGCCGTTCTGGGACCGCAGTATCGACGTGGTTGTATTGACCCATTCCGACGCCGATCACGTCGGCGGGTTGTTGGACGTGCTCGAGCTGTACGAGGTCGGCGTGGTCATCGACACGACCGCCGAGGCGGACACGGAGGTGTTCGGAGAGTGGCGGGATCAAATCTCCACCCGAACGGAGCCGGTCGCGACGGCACGCCGGGGCATGGTGATCGCCCTGGACTCCGTAACAACCCTGGAGGTGGTCTGGGCGGGCACGGATGAGCTTGCGGACACCAACGCCGCGTCCACCGTGTTGATGCTCCGACACGGCGATGTTCGGATGTTGCTTACCGGCGATATCCCGCGGTCCGTCGAGTCCAGGCTCGTTTCTGGGGATGCTTCGGTTGCCGCCGATCTGCTGAAGGCGCCGCATCACGGCAGTGACACATCCTCGTCTGCACGATTTCTTGACGCCGTGGCTCCGTCGGCAATTGTCGTGCCGACCGGGACGCGAAACCCATTCGGACACCCTGACGAGGACGTGTTGGCCCGGTTCTCTGAGCACGCACCGGAAGCACCGGTTTTCATCACGAAGGAACGCGGCGACGTCACGGTCGAGACGGACGGACGGCGGATGTGGGTTACAACGAAGCGTTGACCGGGCGGTGGAAATATCCGGAGCGGCCGTTGGCTTCGGTGCATCTTGGAGCGCCGGGTTCGCTTCAGAACAAGTCGAAATCAATGCAATAACCCTGGACGGAGTCCTCTGTGAGAAGAAACGCGCTCGCCCTGGCGCTCCGTCCGCATTTTTTGACCGTCATTCCCATGAATATGGGAATCTAAGAACGGTTTCGTTCCTCTCACGGCCGCCGAAGAATGTGCCGCTCGTCAAAAGCAATCTGGATTCTCGCCGGCGTGGGAATGACGGCAGGCGGCCAGCGTGGGCTGTGGCCTCGAAGAACTCGGCCCGAGGTTCCCTTGACACCCCGTCCGACTGATGTATCGTCACCTCTCGCTCTTGCAAGTTGTTGCATTAGTCAGGGAACGCGATATGTCTTGCCGTGAAGAGTCCGCCGCCACGCTCCGTCGCGCAGGTCACAGGGTGACTTCGGCCAAGCTCCTCGTTATCGAGGCGTTACGCCACGCCGAGGATCACCTCAGCGCGACCGCCGTCATCGAGCAGGTCCGCCGGGATTCGCCGCACGTAAACGAATCCACCGTGTACCGGACCCTCGGCGCACTTAGAGACTCGCGCCTGATCTCGGAGACGACGTTCGGGCACGGAGAGGTGGCCTACGAGTGGCTCGGCGAGCGCCCTCACCACCACCTTGTTTGCAATAGCTGCGGCGCGGTGGACGAACTGTCCGACGAGATCGTCGCCGGATTTGCGGAGCAACTGTCCCGCACTCATGGCTTTGTCGCCGATCTGCAACACCTTGCGGTGCCCGGCGTGTGCGCTAAGTGCGCCAACGAGACCGCCGGCCGATGACACGACGGAACCTGCGTTTTTTGCGGGGCGCACGACAGATGACGGTCGCTGCCGTCTTGATGACGACCGCCGTCGCGATCTCCTGCGGTGGCAGCGGTGAGGACGATACCGAAACATCCGGTCGGCTAAACGTGGTGACAACCGTGTCGCCGATCACTTCGATCGTCGAGAACATCGGCGGGCAGCGCATTCTTGTTCGCGGCATCGTGCCCGAAGGGGCGAACTCTCACACGTTCGACCCGCCGCCCTCTACCGCCCGCGTGCTTGCGGAGGCCGACCTGTTCATCGCCAACGGCCTGTTCCTTGAGGAACCTGCCATCGAAATGTTTGACGCCAATCATGGCGACAACGCACGCATCGTCCTCCTCGGAGAGAGGGCCATCACGCCCGAGGAGTGGCAGTTCGATTTCTCGTTCCCCGAGGCCAACGGACAGCCGAACCCGCACCTGTGGCCAGACCCGCTGCTCGCCCTGAAATACGCCGAGATTGTACGCGACGAGCTGACGACATCGGACCCGGACGGAGCCACTTATTACGGGGCGAACTACGAGGTATTCCGTGAGCGTATCGAGTCGTTGGATAGCGCGATCAAGACCGCTGTCGCCACCGTTCCGGAAGGCCACCGCGTGTTGCTGACCTATCACGACTCGTGGGCCTACTTCGCCCGGCGTTACGGCTTTACAGTGCTCGGCGCAGTCCAGCCGGCCGACTTCACTGAGCCGTCTCCGCGCGAGATGGCAAGCCTCATCGTCCAGGTCCGTGATCTTGGCGTGCCCGCGATATTCGGCTCGGAGGTATTCCCGAGCCCTGTCATGGAGCAGATCGCCGCCGAGAGCGGCGCCGTGTTCATCGACGAGCTTGCCGATGACGATCTCCCGGGTGAACCCGGCGACATGGGTCACAGCTACCTGGGACTAATGGCGAAAAACATGGAGAGCATGATCCGAGCGCTGGGCGGCGATGTGTCCGCGCTGGGAGCGGTCGACACGAGCCTCGTGTTCGACGGCGGCGCGGTCGCCCAAAACATCGAGAATTCCAGGTAGTTTCCGGTAGTCCAGACCGACACAAACAATGCTTCACACCAACCCACACCCCACGCTTATCGAATCGCCGTTAGTCGAGATTCGCGGCCTTGCCGCCGGATACCGGGGCGCCCGCGTCGTCGAGGACGTGTCCCTCGACATCATGCGCAACGATTTCGCCGCCTTGCTCGGACCGAGCGGTTCCGGCAAGACCACGGTGCTTCGGGCGATCGTCGGCGCGGCAGACGTTTACGCCGGCGACGTGTTGTTTCGGGGCGTGCCAGTCGGCCGTGGGGGACGGGCGCGACCCCGTATCGGTTACGTGCCGCAACTGGAGGCAATCGACTGGAACTTCCCTGTCACGGTCGAGCAGGTCGTTTTGATGGGGGCGACGCGTAGCGCCCCACTCTTCCCGTGGTTCCGCCGGAGCGACCGTCTCCGGGCCGGCCGGGTTATCGAGCGGTTGGGGCTAGAAAAACTTGCGAATCGGCAGATACGTGAGCTATCAGGCGGGCAGCAGCAGCGAGTTTTTCTGGGTCGAGCGCTGGTAAGCGAGCCAGAGATTTTGTTGCTGGACGAGCCGACGGCCGGGGTCGATATCAAGACCCGCGACGACGTTCTCCACCTGCTGGACGAGCTGAACCACCAGGGCATCGGAATCCTGATGACCACGCACGAAATAAACGCCGTCGCCGCGCACCTGCCGCGGGTGATCTGCATGAACGGCCGCATCATCGCCGACGGCACCCCACGGGATGTGCTCACGCCCGATGTATTGCGCGAAACCTACGGCGCCGAGATGCCGGTCACCGAGTACCGCGGCATGACCCTTGTGGCTGAAACGCCTCACCGATTTGGTGCGGCGGCGCGTAACGGGTCGGCGAGCGGCCGGGCAGCGAACGGGCATGTGCACGGCGACAATGGCCACGTCCACGAAGACGCGTCGGCCGTGAGTCACGCAGATGCTTGAGCCGTTCGAGTTCGAGTTTTTCGTCCGCGGTTTGATCGCAGCGACCCTTGTCGGCGGTCTGGCCGGGATGATGGGCGTCTACATCGTCCTGCGGCGGATGTCTTACATCGGCCACGGTTTGTCGCACGCCATCTTCGGCGGCGCCGTCGTCAGCTTCATCATGTCGATCAACTTTTATGTCGGGGCGTCGATATGGGGGTTCATGGCGGCGGTCCTGATCCAGCTAACAACGCGCCGCCGCAGCATCTCGGCGGACGCCGCCATCGGCATCATCACCACCGCGTCCTTCGCGCTCGGCATCGCCCTGATCAGCAGGACGCAGACGTTCACACGCAGCTTTGAGGCGGCGCTTTTTGGCAACATCCTTGGCGTGACCGGGGCAGACCTGTTCGCCATCGCCCTTGTGACCGGCGCTGTCCTTATCGCCGTTATCGTCGGCTACAAGTACCTGCTTTTCGCCACGTTCGACGCCGAGGTCGCGCCGTCCTACGGTGTGCCGACGGTCTGGGTGGACACCGCCTTCGCCCTGGTGCTGGCCGGGACCGTCGTCGTGTCGATGCAGGTGCTTGGCGTGACGATGATCGCCGCCGCGCTCGTCGTGCCGCCGATCGTGGCACGGCAGTTCACCGGCAGCTTCTCGAGAATGATGATCCTGTCGCCGTTGATCGGCGCCGCGGCGGGGGCGACCGGCATCTACCTGAGCTGGTTCATCGATGTATCGTCTGGCGCGTCGGTGGTGCTGGTGGCGTCCGGATTCTTCGTTGTGAGCCTTGCATATGCGAGCGCGAGGGACCGCTGGTTGGCGGAACGTGGACGCGTTGGGGGAGCGAAGGTCGCGTAGGTCAGATCGGGCGCACGGGATTCCCCTGGGCGCGAGTTGCCCTGAGCTTGCCGAAGGGTGAGGGCGAAAGGCGGACCGAAATCCGTTAGCGCCGGGCGCTCTCGCCTCGGCCTTCCTCGCCACACCGGGTAACATGCGGCCTCTGACACTTGAAACACGCCACGAGAGAAAGACCCCCATTCATGACCGCACCCGCAACGTCCGCCACCGTCTATGAGCCAGTCGAGGGTTGGGCGAAGATTCCGCACGGGATTTGGATGAAGGAGGCGACCTCGGTGGCAGTCGACTCCGACGATCGCGTGTACGTCTTCAACCGCGGCAACATGCCGGTGCTGGTGTTCGATCCCGACGGCAACATGGTAGATAGCTGGGGGAACGAAACGCCGTACGAGGGCGTTGACCTGATGGAGGACCCGTACGGCAACATGGCGCCGCGTTGGATCGGCACCCGCTTCACGCGCGCCCACGCCGTCACCGTCGACCACGAAGACAACCTCTGGCTGACGGACGACTCTGGCAACCTGATGTCGAAGACAGACAAAAAAGGCAACACCCTGATGACGATCGGCACAGGGGTGCCTGCGGAGCGTCAGTCGGGCGAGATGTTCAACCGGCCGACCTCGGTCGCTGTGGATCCTTCAAACGGCGATATCTTTGTTTCGGACGGCTACGGTAACTCACGCGTCCACCGGTTCGACAAGGACGGTAACCACCTGCTGTCGTGGGGAGAGCCGGGCACGGACCCGGGCCAGTTCTCGCTGCCCCACAACGTCGCAATGTTCGGTGAGGGCCGGGTGATCGTGTGCGACCGGGAGAATCACCGCGTGCAGGTGTTCACCGCGAACGGCGAATGGGTGAAGGGCTGGCACGTACACAAGGCGGTGGCGGCGTTCAGCGGCAAGGGTGACGACACGAACGTGTACATCGCCGAACAGGGGCCGCCGGCAGTGCAGCGCGGCGTCCGAAACATCGGCCACAAGATCGGCATCTACGACCGCGACGGGAACGTGATCCAGAAGATCGGGGCCGTGTTACCGGGAGAGCGGCCCGACCAGTTCAACTGGCTCCACTCGGTCGCGGTAGATAGCACCGGAGCGATCT